>JANPDX010000767.1:0-2740 GCA_031431695.1 Dehalococcoidia bacterium | reverse complement strand
CCACAACGAGAACAGCGAGCCGTGTGAGGCTCGCTGTCCCGCATTTCTGCCTGAGATGAGGTGCTATTCCGTTGCGATGGATTCCGCGGGCACAGCGGCGAACTCGTCCGCCCGCTCCCAAGGATGCCCTTCGAGGCACTGCTCCGGCAGGACCGCGCTCTCGGTCAGGAAAGCCTTCATACAGGCCGAGCACCACCACTTCGTCGAGCCTTCCTCCACGCCCTTCTGGTTCGGCATCTTGCGGATGACCCGCACCATCTTGCTGGCGACGGTCTTGGGAGCCTTCGCCTTCGGTTCGACCGGCTCGGCTGTAGTGGCCTCCGAAGCGGGAGCCGAGCCCTCGCCCGCCATGCTCCAGAACTTCCAGCCGTCGCAGCTCACCCGGCCGGTGATCGCCTTGCCCGCCGATGAAGGGCTCTTGAAGACCTTCCCATCCTTGAGTTGGAAGGCCAGCCCATCGTCCGTCTTGAGGACGTCGCAGAAGTGCTGCTCCTTCTTGTAGGTCGCTGCCAGCTTCGCGCCAGCCCAGAGGTTCCGGTTCTCGATTGCCATCTTGTTCTCCGACCCGATTTGGGTGGCCTGTACGTGTCCCGTAGTTCGGAGCCAAATGCAACCGGTCAGGCCGGAAAACGTTTGTCTTCGACGGAATCGCGCCGAGCGTTTCCGAAAACGTTGACTTCCCGGCCGAGCTACGCGTGTATACGACGGACCCGCCGATAAGGAGCCCCCAATGCTGCAAACCGCTTCTCCCCGAATCCGCCGCCAATGGCGCAAGCGATGGCTTCTCATCTACCAGGACGCCAGCGGCACTCCCGAGGACGATGTTCTCGAACGATCCTTCCGCACCGATGTCGAGGCCATGGCATGGGCCGACGACCACTTCATCGTTCCGCTCCGTCTCGACGAATGGGACGAGCTCCTCGGCGACAACGGCAACATCATCGGCTCCATCGTCGAGCGCCACGACATCTGAAATTCCAAACCAACCGCTCAACAGGAGAAGACCATGAAGATCCAACTCGTCATCGACCTCGCCGACGAAGACATCGTCCGCATCGAGAAGTTCCTCGGCCGGACCGCCTCTGCCGCGGAGGTTCGCCGCTTCCTCGACGAGGAGATCGCCCAGATCATCCGAGAACTCCGAACACAATACCCATAGCCCAAGTCGCCTCATCTCGGCACGACCTTCGATAGCCGCTCCGATTCATCCTCGGAGCGGTTCCTCGTTGCCCTCGGGACTCGTTCGGCCGTCTTACCGGTAAACGCCTGCCAGCGCTGGACCGCGACATCGACGTAGGCCGGCTCCTGTTCCATGGCGAAACATCTTCGTTCGGTCATCTCTGCGGCGATGATTGCCGTACCGCTACCAGAGAACGGTTCGTAGCAGAGTTCGCCCTTCTTCAGATGCCAGAGCATCGGCCGCTTGAACAACTCAACCGGCTTCTGCGTCGGGTGTTCTTCTTTCGTCTCGCCGACCTGGTCCACGTGCCAGACCGTCGTCTGGTTGGCCGGCGGCTTGAGCTTCGGGCTGCCGCCTTCCCGCCAGCCATACAGGCAGCTCTCGTGCTGCCACATGAAATGCCGCCTCGAAAGCAGTCCCCGCGTCTTCACCCAGATGACCTGCTGATGGACCGTGAGGTTTGCGAGCCGCCAGGCCGCGAAGACTTCTGACGTCCGCATGTCGCCGTACCACTGGTAGATCGGGCAGCGGTCAGCCAGGTAAGGAAACGAGGCTTCGAGATAAGCGACGTAGAAAGCGACCGCTGCATCCGTGCCCTCGAACTCGTCCCACGCGTTGCCCGTCGGGTTCGCGGCTTCGGAAGTCAGCCGGTTCGTCGGGTCGTAATCGACAAGGTACGGAGGGTCCGTCGCGAGGAGCTTCGCCTGCTCCCCGTTCATCACGAACGACACATCGTGTGGGTTTGTCGAGTCGCCGCAGAGCAGCCGGTGCTCGCCGAGAATCCAGAGGTCGCCCGGCCTGGTGATGGGCTCTTCGGGGAGTTCCGGCACATCGTCCGGGTCCGTCAGCCCGCCATCGTTGCCGAGCCTGTTCAGCAGGTCCCGAAGGTCCCGGTCGTCGAAGCCCAGCAGGTCGAGGTTGCTTCCCTGCTCCTTCAGTTCTGAGAGCAGTTTGGCGAGGTCATCCTCTTCCCATTGGCCCCAGGAGGTCCCGTTGTCCCGCATCGCCCGCTCTTTCGCGAGCCGTTCCGGTATGTCCACGAGCATCGCAGGAACTTCCAGCCAGCCGAGGTGCTGGGCTGCTCTCAGGCGCTGATTCCCCGCAAAGACCGTGCCATCGAGGGTGGCCAGAATGGGGCGGAGTTGTAGCAGGCCAGGATCTTCGGCCAGTGACTGAGCGAGGTTGTCGAGCTTGGCGGGCGAAATCTCGCGCGGGTTCCAGGGAGCGGGAGTCAGTGAGGCGACCGGGACCATCGTCGACTGAGGGATCTGCTGCTGAGCCATCTCGCCTCCAAACACAAAGCGCCGGCCCCTTATCGGGTACGGCGCTCGGAGGCGCTCTCATCGGTTCGTTGCTGGCTATATCTTATCACCCGCCGCACATCCCGGCACATCTCGCACGGGCAGCTCGAATCTGTGGCCGCAATTTCGCCCCGCAAAATACCAGGTCATGTTGGGTGCGGATGAAACCTCCGGACGGCGGTGAAAAGCCGATCATGCTGGCGCAGGAGTTTTGACCTGCCCCGGTTCCGTAGGGGCCCGTGCCCCGACTTGTTGCTTT
>JANPDX010000766.1:0-2193 GCA_031431695.1 Dehalococcoidia bacterium | reverse complement strand
GTTCGCCTTTGTCTTCAATCTCAACCGCTGCATCGGCTGCCAGAGTTGCACGATGGCTTGCAAGTCCACCTGGACGTTCAGCAAAGGTCAGGAGGCGATGTGGTGGAACAACGTCGAAACCAAACCCTACGGCGGCTACCCGCATCATTGGGACGTGAAAACGCTCGACCTGCTGGAAAAAGCCAATCCCGGCGGCCAGACCTGGGGCGGCACCCCGAGGGATTTGAAGGCGCCCTACGGCGAGTTCAAGGGCAAGACCATCTTCGAGGCGGCCAGGACCCACATCAGCCCCGAAGGCGCGCAGAAGGCGCTCGGCTACCTGCCCACCGACGAGGAGTGGGCCGCACCCAATCGTTACGAGGATAACCCGACCGGTTCGGAGAAAAGCCAGCGCGGCCAGATGTCCTTCACCGGCGGCGAAATGGCAGCCCAGCACAAGACCTGGTTCTTCTACCTCGCGCGCATCTGCAATCACTGCTCCTACCCCGCGTGCCTCGCGGCCTGCCCGCGCAACGCCATCTACAAACGGCCCGAGGACGGCATCGTGCTCGTCGATCAGGAGCGCTGCCGCGGTTACCGCAAGTGCATGGAGGCTTGTCCCTACAAGAAGACCTTCTACCGCAGCACCACGCGCACGAGCGAGAAGTGCATCGGCTGCTTCCCGCGCGTCGAAGGCCGCGACCAGGCCGGCGGCGGTTTGCCGATGCAGACCCGCTGCATGTCCGCCTGCGTCGGACACATCCGCCTGCAAGGGCTTGTTCAACTGAACAAGGACGGCGCCTGGAAGGAAGACCGCTACAACCCGCTCTACTATCTCATTCACGTCGCGAAGGTCGCCCTGCCGCTCTATCCGCAGTTCGGCACCGAGCCGAATGGGTACTACATCCCGCCGCGCTGGGTTCCCAGGCCCTATCTCAAACAAATGTTCGGCCCCGGCGTCGATGCCGCCATCGAACGCTACACCGTTCCCGACCGCGAACTGCTCGCCGTGCTCCAGCTCTTTGGCAAGGACCAGCGCATTTGCTTCCGCTACGAAATCAAGGAAGGGCCGAAGGTATTCGAGACGGAGATTCGCGGGAAAAAGTTCACGATGCACGACGACACCATCATCGGCTACTCCAAGGATGGCACGAAGATCATCGAGACAAAAGTTGAGGAACCGTTTCACGTCCGCCCTGACAAACATGCCAACTCCATCTGAACCCCAACGAAAGTCCGAATTCGGCGTCGGCAATTCGCCCCCGCGCCGATCCGTTTTCGGGAACTACAAGCCGGACAATGTGGGGCAGGCTTCCCAGCCTGCCGGTGACGGCGGCTTCCAGCCGCCAGTCATGGAACCACCGGGCTTGGAAGCCCGATCAACCAGCAGGCAGGATGCCGACCCCACTCCCACTCTCCAATCCTCCATCGACACCGCGCTCGCCCGCACCATCCTCTACCGTCTCCTCGCGAAAGCCTACGAAGACCCCGAACCCGAAGGCTGGCAATGGCTCTCCAGCGAGCCGGCCAAGTCCGCGCTCTGGTCCGCCGTCCAGCCGCTCGCCCCCACCGCCCCAGCCTCCTTCGCCTGCGCCGCCGCTGAACTCGCGAACCGGCTCACGCCCGATGCCTTCGACGATTTCCACGACGCCTACGTCACCTGCTTCGGCCACACCGTGCGCGGCGATTGTCCCATGAACGAAATCGAGTATGGCGACATCAAGGCCGACCCGCTCTTCCAACCGCACCGGCTCGCCGACCTCGGCGCGTTCTATGGTGCGTTCGGCCTGGAGATGACCACGGACGCCGCCGAGCGTCAGGATCACATCAGCATCGAACTGGAGTTCATGTCCGTCCTCGCCGCCAAGGAAGCCTACGCGCTGGAACATCAACTCGACGACGACCAGGCCGCCCTTTGCCGTGACGCGCAAAAAAAGTTCCTGCGCGAACACCTCGCCCGCTGGACACCGGCTTTCACACGCCGACTTGCCCGCATGGCTGACGGCACCACGCTCGGCGCTTTGGCGAACTTCACTCGCGAGTACATCACCGAAGATTGCGCCCGCTTTAAAGTCACACCGGGCAGCCAACATCTACTCCGCCGTCAGAGAGATCAAGCGTCCGATTCACTCAGCGCCTCCTGCGGCATCATCCATTAGCCTCGCGGAGCTACCAGTTCGCCAGCGGGAGACTGACAGCAAACAGCGACGAGTC
>JANPDX010000765.1:0-1931 GCA_031431695.1 Dehalococcoidia bacterium | reverse complement strand
ATGTTCGTGAGCGCGACGAAGATGACCACCGCCGCGAGCGCGATCTTCCTGCAGTACACGGCGCCGCTGTACTTGCTTTTCACTGGCGCAGTCTTCCTTCGAGAGCGGACGACGAAGCTGGACTTCCTGACGGTTGCGGTCGCGTTTTGCGGGATGGCGCTGTTTTTCGTAGGCAAGCTGGACACGGACGCTGTGACGGGGAACGTGCTCGCGGCGGCCTCTGGAGTGACGCTGGCGGCGATGTTCACGATGTTGCGGGCACCGGGATGCACAAACGAAACCCGGCCCGAAGCGATGGTCCTCGGCAACCTCCTCCTGGTGGTGGGGCTGCTGGCGGTGAACCTTGGCCGCGGAACCAGTGCCCCATTCACGCCTGACCTGAAGGATGTCGTGGGGCTCCTTTTCCTGGGAGTGGTGCAGATTGGCTTTGCCTACCTGCTGTTTGGGTACGGCGTGGCGTACGTGCAGGCGCTGGAAGCTTCGCTGATTGGGATGCTCGAACCGGTGCTGAACCCGGTCTGGGTCTTCCTGTTTCTCGGAGAGACGCCCGGCTGGTGGGCGGTGCTCGGCGGGGCCATCATCGTGGCGGCAGTGGCGGCGCGGACGTTCGCGACCGAAAAGGGCAAGGCCAGCGCGAACAAGGCGCTCATACCCGCCGACATATGAATCGCGAAGACGACTACGCGTCACTCATGAGCGTGTACCGCTCGCTCGAAACGATGCACGAATGGCGCGGCTGGCACTGGTGGCCCGATGCCGACCCGTTCGAGGTCTGCGTTGGGTGCATCCTCGTCCAGAACACCATGTGGTCGAACGTTGAGCGGGCGATTGAGCGGCTCAAGACCGCGAACGCGTTGACTCCGGCGGCGATGGCTGCGCTCTCGCCGGATCGGCTTGAGGAGCTCATCCGGCCAAGCGGGCAGTACCGCCAGAAGGCGCTCAAACTCCGTGCGTTCCTGGCGCTGGGGGAAGCGCATGGCGGCTTCGAGGCGCTGATGCGGATTGAGCCGGTTACGTTGCGGGTGGTGCTTCTTGACTGCTTCGGGATCGGCCCTGAAACCGCGGACGCAATGATTTGCTACGCGGCGAGGCAACCGGCGTTCGCGGCGGACGCATACTCGATGCGGCTCTTCGGCCGGCTTGGACTCGGCCCGGTGGAGTCGAAGGACTACCACACCTGGCAGCGCTGGGTCATCGCTGGTCTCGACGGGCCGACGCTGGACGATTGGAGCGAACGCGACCTGCTGGCGCGCTACCATGCCCTCATCGTGATGCACTGCAAACACCTTTGCCTCAAGAACCGGCCCAAGTGCGGAGAGTGCTCGCTGTTGCCTGTGTGCTCACACGGGCGATCCCTCAACCCCCGGGTAGGGATTCTCTCTCCCACTGCGGAGGGACAGGGGAGGACGGGCGTACCGGGTTTGCCGCTTCAAACGAAGAGGCGCCAGCAGTGAAAGCGCGGAGAGTCGGCGTGTGGATCGGGACCCGGCTTCGAAAGCTCGCGTGGCACGGGGAGCGGCTGCGCTGGCGGCTCTTCCACCCGATTACGCTTGGAGCGCGCGTGATCCTGCTGCGCGACAACGGGGTACTGCTGGTCCGTCACACCTACCGGGACGGCTGGTTCTTTCCGGGAGGCGGGGTCGAAAAGGGCGAGACGCTCGAAGCGGCCGCGAAGCGCGAGGCCGAAGAAGAGGCCCGCACAACCATCGGCGAGGTTACGCTGCTGGGCGTGTACAGCAACTTTTGGGAAGGCAAGAGCGACCATGTGGCGATGTTCGTCTCGCGTGAGTTCGAACTCGGCGAGTTCACACCGAACAACGAAATCGTTGCACGGGAATGGTTCGCGCTGGATGCGCTGCCGCCGGACATTTCGCCCGCCACGGCGAGGCGGCTTCAGGAACTCACGGAGGGCGGTTCGCCGCACGCAGGCG
>JANPDX010000764.1:0-2031 GCA_031431695.1 Dehalococcoidia bacterium | reverse complement strand
GAGCTGGCGCTGGGCATCGCGCCGGACGATGCCTCCGGCTTTCTCGTTCAACGTCAGCGCTGGGCCCAGGGTGCCTTGCAGGTGCTCCGCAAGGACAATCCGCTTAGGAAGTCCGGGCTCACGCGTGGACAGCGGCTGGCGTACTTCGCCGGCGTTGCGTACGTCTTTGAATACATTCCGCGCCTCATCTACCTCGTCACGCCAATCGTCGCGCTGTTGGTTGGCGAGTTGCCACTCAAGAATGTCGGTTGGGATGTCTTGAGCGTCATCGTGGCCTTCTGGATCTTCGGAGTACTGACGAGCAGGCTGCTCACACTCGGTCGGAACCCTTACCTGGAGGCGGAGCGGTATCACTTGCTCAAGCTAACGATCATGCTCAAGGCTCTACTCACTTTGGTCTGGCATCGACCTTTGAAGTTCAAAGTTACCCCCAAAGCAGGCGACGGCAAGGACCACCTGGCAACGGAGCTGTACCACATCGGTCCGCAACTCGTCGTCGGCGGCTTGAGTGCAATGGCGGCAGTCTGGGCTGGCATCGGCTACCTTGAGGGCGCACCCTGGGAACTCTCGGGCGGTTCACTCCTCGTGACGGCGGCCTGGGCGGTCTTCAACGCCGGTCTGGTCGCTTCCCTTGCCCACACCATTCTGCGCCGCCATCACCGGCGGGCTCTCTACCGATTCCAACTGGAACTTACCGGTTCGCTCAGCTCAGCTCATGGGCAGGGGATCGTGCGCATCGTGGATCTTTCGGCCCTCGGGGTCGGATGGGAGTCAGCGTTAGAGATCCCTCGGGGTGCAACCGTGACGCTACAGTTCGATGCTGGAGACTCACGTGTGACGGCGACGGTCCGTGTCCAAAGTCGAAGGGACGCGGTCGGCGGCTCTCGGTATGGCGGCGAGTTCGTCGGCCTCGACAACGGCGCTCAACGTGACCTCGTGTTGTTCCTGTATCAACAACACGCCCCAACTATGTTTGGTCCAGCGCCCCTGTCCGGCACCGCGGAAGAACTGCGCAAGGCCGGCTAAGTCAGTCTAATCGACGAACCCAACGGAACTCGCCTTCAGACATTCACACCATTTGTGCCCCTCTGCAGGGCTTCCCCGATGCGCAAGCTGCTGCCGGACGAGTGATGCTTGGTGCGCCGCCGGGAGCATGATGATTTTGTAGGAACTCGAAGTCTTCATGAGGTCATGTTGTGAAGCGGACCGGGCCCCGTGAATCGAACACGAAGACCAGTTCGTGGTCAGCCGACGCCGTGAAACGGTTGCCAAGAGAGCAGAGGTCCTGACCGAGTTGGGCTGCCGTTTGATGAAGGCGCCGACGGGACGCGCGTGGCACCAGGCCCCCAAGTGCGAACATCTGGCGACGCCCAACTGTCGTGCGGGATTGGTATGCTCCGGCGGACAAGGGGGTCAGAGTGTTCTGTATTGAATGTGGGGGGACGCTCCGTGACTCGGCGCGCTTCTGCCAGAACTGTGGTGCCTCTCAAGCGGATCAACGAACGCCGATCCGACGGAGTCTAGAGGACTACGCGGCCACATTGGCGGCTCTCACTCGGGCGGGCAAGGGACGCGATCCGTCTGAAATACCGGATCCGCCAGACGAGATTGCCGACTTCGCTGGTGACGGACCTACTATCGCAGACCTCATCGCTCCACTGCGAGGTGACCTTGGAACGGGGGAGACTGACCCTCGGTCCGCCTATCACGCATTGGTCATGGGGATGGCTCTGGCCTCGGAGTCTGTTGGCCTTCGCGAGGGTTACCTTGAGGCCGTCCCGCTCGACAAGTTCTTGGCTGCTCAGCACTACGCGACGAGCACAGTGAGGGACGTCGATTTCGCCCAAATATACAACTACCTGGCTCAAGGTACGAGCAGCTACCACCGAGGTGTCGCGTTTCTAGCCGAGGCGAAGTTGCTTCGCAATCGCGGCATTATTGACGACTCCCTGGCGCTCGTGGGACAAGCGGTGGCAGCGATGCGAGAGGCCGCACCAGTGACGTTCAGCCGTGAGCCTGAGAGCGTTCGTG
>JANPDX010000763.1:0-1839 GCA_031431695.1 Dehalococcoidia bacterium | reverse complement strand
AACCCGCATACGCATCTTCGAACCGTTCTACACCACCAAATCAGCCGGTTCCGGCACCGGCCTTGGCATGGCCATCACCTACGGCATCGTCCAGGGACACCATGGCGACATCGCAATCCAGAGCGAACTCGGCGCCGGTACCACCTTCACCATCAGCCTCCCCTTGCTCGTGAGCGACGCCGAGCCAGTCGATGCTTTCAACGCCGGAGACGGCAATCTGATTCTCGTCGTGGACGACGATGTCATGGTGCGCCGCGCCACGACCGCCACGCTGGCCGAACTCGGCTACAACGTGGTCGAAGCCCCGGGTGGCGCAACCGCTGTCGAAATACTGCGCGCCCGCCCGGACCGCTTCTCGGTCGTCCTCCTGGACCTCGTAATGCCCGGCATGACCGGCAGCGAAACCTTCCGCGCACTGACCGCCATCCGCCCGGATATCCCCGTCGTCGTCTGCACGGGCTACGCCGCCGATTCGCACATCGACACGGATGTGAAGCGCCGAATCGCCGGCCTCGTGCAAAAACCGTTTACCGCCGAACGCCTCTCCCGAGCGCTCCTCGCCGTTGGCGCGAACCCCACCCGCCCCGCCCCCGTAGGCGGTAGGCGATAGGCGGTAGGCGGTAGGAGTCGCGCCCCTCGACGGGCGCTTACGCCCGCGACGACGGCCCGTTCGCCCCTCGCCCGCCGCAGTGGGAGAGGGGTTGGGGGTGTGGGCCGGTCCGCAGTGGGAGAGGGGTTGGGGGTGAGGGCCCGTTCTCCCCTCTCCCTCAGCAGTGGGAGCGGGGTGGGGGGTGAGGGCCGGTCTGCAGTGGGAGAGGGGTTGGGGGTGAGGGTTACGCGACCTGGCACTGATTTGCGGACATGCGTTGGGCGGCATGCCGCGAGCGCCCCCGGTGGCCCGCGGCTACCTGGCCCGTCTCCCCTCTCCCGCAGCGTCGGGAGAGGGTTGGGGCCCGGCCACAACAAGAAAGCCCCGCTTGCGCGGGGCTTTCTTGCATTAGTGCCGTTAGGCGGTCCGATTACCGGGTGCGGCGGGCTACCGTCGCGCCACCCACGCCGAAGGCGAGGGCGCCCAAGCCGAGCACAGCGAAGAGCCAGTTGGCTGAGTTGCTGCTATCGGCCGAAAGGCCTGAACCAGTGACCGGCGGCTTCGGCGTTGCCGTAGCCGTGGTCGGGGTCGGCGTCACGTAGGACAAGTTCACCGTATTGAGCTGGTAATTCTTCCAACTCCCGGATTCCTTGGCCAACTTGCCGCCGATATAGAAGGTGACAACTGCACCATCGACGCCGCAGTTCGGGTTTGCACCCGGGTCCAGGGCCGGCGAGTCAATCACGTAGCGTGCTTCCCCTCCTGCCGTGAACACCGTGGTCGCTCCACATGTGGAACTCCCGATCCGGGCCTCGATGAGCGTTCCGCCTGCCGGAGCCTGGCCATCGACCAGGACCGAGCCGACGAAGCGTGCTGGCGGGTTCGGGGGGCTTTCCGCCGAGACCGTGGTTGCGCCAAGCGCCCCACTGGCCGCGAACAAAACAACTCCCAAAACCGCAGCAAGCCAACCGCCACCGAGCAACTTTAGAACCTTCGTCATTGCTTGCTCCATATCCTGTCTATTCTTCCTTCTTCAACCGTACCACGTATCCCTGTCCAGCCCTCCCCTCCCCAAAGGGAGAGGAAGGACCAGCCAGTGAACAGTGATTTAGTTGACGTTGGACGCGATAGTCCAGGTGACCGACGACGGTCCGGTGATGGCGATCCAGTAAGCCTGGCCCGTGGTCAGCGAGGTCAGGTCGTTCGCGCCAGGGACGTTAACCCCGGACGGGAAGAACCCGAGCCACTGC
>JANPDX010000762.1:0-3348 GCA_031431695.1 Dehalococcoidia bacterium | reverse complement strand
CGACGATTTCGTGAACCCCACCATCCCCACGTTCGAAGCCGAACTGAAGGCGCGGAACCGCGAGCACGAGTTCATCACCTACCCGGGCACGCAGCACGCATTCTTCAATGACGAACACCCCGAACCACAATTCAACCCGGCCGCCGCGAAAGACGCCTGGGAGAAAACGCTCGCGTTCTACCGGAAGCACCTTTAACCACAGAGGCCACCGAGGAGGCCTGAGGCACTGAGGTTTACCGATACTCGGCGCGCTCAGAACCAGCGGTGTCCTCGTCACTCTCTGTGTCTCTGTGGTGAAAAAGAAAGGTCGGCTGTGAATGGGCAGACTTGATGGGAAGGTGGCGATTGTCACCGGTGGTGGGTCGGGGATTGGCAAGGGCGCGGTCGAGATGTTCGTCGCGGAGGGCGCGCGCGTCATCGTTGGCGATACCAACAGCGATGCGATTGGCGCGCTCATCGGACAACTCGGGCACAACTCTGTCGATGGCGCCGTTGTTGATGTGCGGGATGAGGCGGCAGTGGAGCGGATGGTCACGCAGGCCATCCGGCGTTTTGGGCGGCTTGATATCGCGGTGAATAACGCCGGGGTCGGTGGCTTTTCGCCGATCAAGGATTACGCGCTGGAAGATTGGGACCGGGTGCTCGGCATTTCGCTCACTGGCACCTTCCTCAGCATCAAACACGAAGCAAGACAGCTGATCGCCCAGGGTTCCGGAGGGAGCATCATCAACATCGCGAGCCTGAACGCGATCCAACCGACCGAAGGTTTCGCCGCTTACTGCGCTGCCAAGGCCGGCGTCGCCATGTTGACGAAGGTTTCGGCGCTGGAACTAGGGCGGTACAAGATCCGTGTCAACGCCATTGGCCCGGGCCTGATCCACACGCCGGCGACGGCCGGGATGCTGGCCATACCGGGACTGGAAGACGCGTTCGTCCACGAAGCACCAATCGGTCGCGCCGGTGAGCCCGAGGACATTGCGAAGCTCCTCGTGTACCTCGGGTCGGATGAATCGACGCTGATGACAGGGCAGACGTTGTACATCGACGGCGGGGCGAGCCTGAACAAGTATCCCGAGTTGTTCAAGTACTTCGGAGTGGCGTAGGAACATGGTCAAGCCGTTCCGGTTTGGCGTTTCGATTTCGAATGCTGCTTCGGCTGAAGAATGGCGTAGCGCGGCGCTGAAGGCCGAAGACCTTGGATACGACACGTTCCTTGTCGCGGACCACATTCGGCAGAGCTTCCAGCCGATGGTGGCGTTGGCCTTCGCGGCGGAGGCAACAAAGCGCATCCGGCTGGGCACGTTCGTCATCAACAATGACTTTCGCCACCCGGTGCTGTTGGCCAGGGAAGCGGCCACGCTCGACGTGCTGAGTGGCGGGCGCTTCGAACTCGGGATCGGAGCGGGGCACTCCGGCGACGAGTACCGTGAGGCCGGGATAGCGTTCGATTCCGCAAAAATCCGCGTAGAACGCCTTGCGGAATCGGTCGATGTGATTAGGCGGCTCTGGCGCGACGAAGAGGTGCGCTTCGAAGGGAAGTACTACCAGGTTCACGGACACCGCTCCTATCCAAAGCCAGTACAACCAACGATCCCAATTGCAATAGGTGGGAATGGCAAGACTCTGCTGGAACTTGCCGCCCGCGAGGCCGACATCGTTGGGTTCACGGGTTTCTGGGCAGGTGAAAACGGGCGCGCACGAGCGTTCCCACATTTCACGGTAGAGGGCATCGCCGACCGGATAGCGATTGTTCGGCAAGCCGCGGCCGAGCGGTTCGCCGATCTGGAACTCAATGTCCTGGTCCAGAGCGTTGAGACGCGGCGGCCGCGGGAGTCCGCGGAGAGTTGGGCGGAGAGAATGGCGCTGACCGCCGAGCTGGTCACCGATTCGCCGTTCGTACTGTACGGGAGCGAATCCCAACACGAAGAAAAACTCCTTGCCTACCGCGCGCGATTTGGCGTGTCGTACATCACCACGTTCGGGGCGGGGATGGACACGCTTGCGCCTTTGGTCGCGAGGCTGGCCGGGCGTTAGATGCTGCTCCCTGCCCGCCGCGGTTCCCATATCCGGGGGCGTTCATTCAAGGCGCCGACGCACACGTACTCGAGCAGTTGCATTCCGACTCCGCCGAGTTCGGCGGCCGGAATGCTCGCGCGGCGCGTGCCTGGGATGACGCCCGCTTCGGGATCGGAACAGGTGAATCCGCGCTCCCTGGCAAGAGCTACCGCGTCTTCAAGGCGGCCGGCGACTTCCCAGGCGGCCATACTCGCGAGTGAGGCGGGCCGGCTGGCGAGCGGGCTATCCGGGCTCACGGGCCCAAGCAGTTCGAGGATGGCGTCGCCGATCTTGAGCTGCCGTATCACCATCTGCGGTGTCCGAATTTCGCCGAAAACGGGGACCGCGAGGGTTTCGGTCCAGAACGTTGTGGTGGCTTCGAGATCGGGCGCGATAGCCGCCAGGTGGTCGAGACGCTTCAGCGGGAAGGCGTGGCTGAAGCGCCCTGCTTCGCGCGACCGGCGGTAGCGAGCTTCCCAGGTTTCGGGGTACTGGATGATGGACACCCGAAACGGCAGAGCGTCGCCCGTCTCTATCCATGCGACATCGCAGATTTTAGAACCGTCGTCTCGATGAATCGCGAGCAAAGGGGCGGACAATCCACTTGCTTCCAATCGTTCGCAAACGGCAGCTGCGCCGGAGGCCCCGAAGCCGAGGCCGGCCATACCGCCGCCTCGTGCCGCTGCGTCGATGTAGTGGCTTCTGCCGCTCGACCGGGCCGTTTCCGAGTCGAACACGGACAGCAGTTCGAGATAGCAGTAATTAGCTTCCGACGTGCCGACGAATAGGGCACGATTGGCGGCCCCGGTCTCCGCGTGCCGGGCCTCGGGGGTCAGCACCAGTCCGAGTCTTTCGTAGGCGGCGGAGGCCACGGTGAGGTCAGGTACCACGCAAATCATGTGATCGATTCGTTCAAGCATGGTGAGCAGTCTACCGGTTCGGAGGGCGCGGTGCGGCCGCGTGGACGGGTCCGGCAGGTGGCGCTCTTCCGCGCCCGACAGCCTCCAACTTGCAACCAGATTGGCCCTCGCGTCCACCGGGAGAGTGGTGCCCGAGACAGGGAGTGACGACCGTGTTGACAGGGGGTATCCCCTCGTGGCGCGGGCCGTGGGACGGCCGAACCTCTGAATACCAACCGATTCATTCGAGGACGGCCCCATGTCACTTTTGTTTTTCCGCCGCACGGCGCCCCTGTTCCTGGTGGGCATCGCGCTGGTGGCGGCATCGCTCGCCATTACCTCTTCGAAGACGGCATCGGCATCGCCGCCAGTTTCGAACGTGGGCACGACGTCA
>JANPDX010000761.1:0-3617 GCA_031431695.1 Dehalococcoidia bacterium | reverse complement strand
TCGAATCCGGCAGACGTTTCGGTCACCTGAAACGCCGAACGCGCCGTCATGCGATGGAGCGCGTTGGGGAAGTAGTCCTCGAACGATCGGAGAAATCGCACCTCAGAACCCGCGAAGCCATTGATAGCCTGCCAATCATCTCCGACGCAGAACATCTGCACCTGGGGATTGGCGGAACGCACAGCCGCCAACAGCTCGAAGAACGACGGAGCGAGATCTTGGAACTCATCTACTAGGATGAATCTCAGACGAGCAAGGTCGCCGCGCTCGCGTTGTCTATCTCGCGTGAACCCCGTCTGGCGGCCCCGGACCAACTTCACGGACCTCCACATGAGGCCGTCGAAATCTTCCTTTCCAGACGAACGCAGCCGCTGCGCGTAATCCCCATAGATCGAGACGGCAACAGCAAGGAAAAGTCGCTCGGAGGTCGAGCAAGGGATGTGAGCTTCGACCTTTTCGGCCAGGGCCTCTATCGTGATGTCCGCCTTTCTTGCGCGGCTAACGAATGTCCTCATAGCCTCGGTGAAACGATCGACTGCTCGGACCCTCACGAGCGACCATATCTCTTCCTCTGTGCGGCGCTCACAGTGGACACCCCCCGCCCTGAGCTGGCGAACCAGCTCTTGGGCGAACCGCTCTTCGCCAAGCCGGGCGAGCTCGCGCGGCGAGAACTCCAGAAGCTTCCACCCGGGGCGGTCGCGCCAGAATTCCCGTTTGCTCTGGGACATCGCGTCGTAGTCTGGATCTCCCTCCATGCCGAAATACTCAATGACGACCCCTCCGGTCGAACCAAAGGGCACTGCGAAGTCTGGGCGATAGTGCGCGCCTCCCCAGCGGAAACTACGCTCGTATTGATACTCGACGCCATGCTCGAAGAGAGTGTTAGCGATCACTCTCTCGCCGAATGACTTTACTAGCTCGCCTCGAAGGCTCTCACTCGGTAGCGCCCGTCGATAAGACAGGAGTTCGTCCATCACAAGATGGAACCGCCCAGCAATAATTCGTTCCCAATCCTCACGAAAGTGCGCGAGCATCAGGCCCTTGATCTGTTCGGCACGGGTACCTGATCGTATGTGTTCATCGATGACTGATTGCAGCTCTCGACTCAGACCTAGTTGATCATTACCCGGGTCGTCGTAGATGAGCTGCTCTTCGGGATGCACGAGGGCATGAGCGAGGGCATGGAACGTCATCACGTGAGGTAGCTGATCCCCGAGCGACGTCGTTAGTCGAGCCTTGATCTCGTCCGCCGCTTTCTTGTTGAAAGCGACCAACATCAGCTCGTGGGCACGCACCTGGCATTGCTTTTGGAGGAATATCGCCCGGCCAACCAGGGTCGTAGTCTTGCCGCTGCCCGCCCGGGCGATAACTAGCGTGTCACCCGAGGCGGTGGCGACGGCCGCAGCCTGCTCGTTGTCGAGGGCCTGCGGCAGTTCCCGACGGCTCCATGCGCGCACGAAATCGATCTTGAGTTGGTCGAACTCGACCGACGTCAGCAGCGATGAATCGGCGTCCCCAACAAGATATCGATCCGCCCCGAGGAAGTCCGCGCCCAGCGCTGACTTAAGACGATGCAGTAGGGCCGCTCGGCGCTCGGCTCGGGCCCGCTCCTCATCCAACCGTTCCTGTTCCAGACGCTCAAGTTCACGTTCGCGCTCCTCGCGTTGTTGCTCGGCCAGGGCGCGCATCCTCACTCGCTCCCCATCCGATTTGAGCGCGTTCAATGCGCCAGCTCGCCGCCTCGCGATGAGTCTCGGCAGGTCCTGCCACTCGTCTGCGCTCAGTAGCTGCTGGAGCTCCCGCACGATCTTCTTTTCTTGGGGCGTGAGATTCGCCGATTCGGGAGAACGAACGATTGCGGGAGCGAGGCGCTCCAAGTAGTGCGTCCCAGACGATTCCCAGTTGTGCCATCTCGCGATCAACTCATCGAGGAGTTCCACTGCCAGCGCCATGCTGCACCTGTCCCCCGGAGACCAACTGCTTGATAGACGTACCCGTGTTCGTGGACCGGGGCCCTGCGACTTGCGCAACGGTCCGCCGATTGTACACGTGCCGCCGGCTATCGTGGCCGAGCACCGTACTCGCCGCGTCCCCACCACAAAGGGTGCGTCACCTCGAACTGAACTTGTCCTGGGTGCTGGGAGGCAGGTTAATTTACCTCGGCCCAATTGAGAAGGCGCCTATGCTTTTAAGCTTGGCTCCCCGACGAGGACTCGAACCTCGAACACCGCGGTTAACAGCCGCGTGCTCTACCATTGAGCTATCGGGGACCGCTTTCAAGTTTCGGCGGGAGACCCTGAAAGCGCAACCGCATCGTCGTGGCGCCGCGGCGCCGGTGCCGTTACCTTCGCAGCCGCACGATTGGCCCCTCGTTGAAGAGCCCGGCGACGTGGATGCCGAACCGTTCGGGTACGCCGATGGGAATACCGAGGTCCGCGAGGAAGAGTTCGCCGGTGTGCGAACGGGCTCCTAACTCGAGCACGCCGCGCTTTGGCAAATCGAGCATCAATGTGGTGCAGGCCTTGATCGCGGGAGTGCTGACCTCGCCCGTTGTTGCGTTCACTCCTGTCGGTACATCAAGGGCGAGTGTTGGCCGGTCCGCCTGGAGCGCGAGCTCGGCCACAGCCGCGGCCATGCCCTGGGGTGCGCCTTCGAGCCCATAGCCAACCAGCGCATCGATAACGAGGTCCGAGTCGGCGAGCTGGTCTTCGACCGTGATCTCGCTCGATTCCATGTCGCCCGGCTCAAGAATTCCCGACTGCCGGAGGATTTGGAGATGGCGCCGAACCGTGACTGAGGCTTCTTCCTCCACGCCTGAAACAATCGGATCGACGCGGAACCCCCAGTTGGACAGGTGGCGGGCTGTCGCAAGCCCGGCCGCGCCCTTGTTCCCGTTCCCACAGAGGATGACCACCCGTTGCCCGCGACCTTTGCCTCCCAGCATTGCGAGGGCGAGCGTGGCGGCCGCGCGGCCCGCATTCTCGGTCATCTGGAGGATGTCCAGTCCGAAGTCTTCCTGGGCGATGCGCTGTACGTCGCGCATCTGTAACGCCGTAACCCAGCGGACCTCGGAACACTTGCGCTGGGGAAACCCACCCGGATCGGCCTTGATTGACATGCGAAGTACCTCTTCGGGCGTGTGGTTTGAACCGTGAGTCTACGACTCGCTCGCGACGGGCGTCACGGGATCGTTCAGGCACCCGGCGCGAACGTTGCGCTGATGCGGGCGGAGATGCCGCCACGCGAGTTGAACTCGCCGGTAACGACGAGAAATCGCGGGGCAATTGCGGCAACGATGTCGTCGAGGATCGTGTTCACGACGTTCTCGTAGAAGATGCCCCGGGTGCGAAACGATTGCAGGTAGAATTTGAAGCTTCGAAGCTCGATGCAGCGTGCGCCAGGCGAATAGCTGATGACAATCGTCCCGAAATCCGGCTGGCCGGTCATGGGGCAAACGCTGGTGAATTCCTCGGCCGTGAACTCAATTTCGTATTCGCGTTCGGGGAACTGGTTTTCGAACGAATCGATGATCCCGTCGGTGCGGAAGCTGTTTTCGGACATAGCATTGAATGTGCGACCGGTGTGGCAGCCGCGCAAGCCCGTGGTCAGGCGCGGGG
>JANPDX010000760.1:0-5068 GCA_031431695.1 Dehalococcoidia bacterium | reverse complement strand
TGGCAACGATTCGGCGATGAAGGAATTCGACGAAGAGCACCGCCGCATCCGCGAAGGCATCGCCTTCCTGATGCGGCGCGAGTACGGCGAATCCGTTGCCGGGTTTGACCTGGAAAGCCTCGGCGAGGCGCTTTATGCGTTTTATTGGGGCGCGCGCGTCATCAAGCTGATGTCTCCGGAATCCGACCCGGTGAAGCAGTTCGAACAGGTGCAGGCGCTGATTGGCCGGGCGTTCAAAGGCTAAGGTCTAGCGACACAAGGTGAACGGTCAAACGGCCCCTTCAACTGAAGGGGCCGTTTTGCATGAGTGACGGGCAGTTTTGTTACGAGCCGATGGTCCCGCCGCCCGTCTTCATCACGAAGACGACGGTTGGGCGAGGTTCCTTTCCGTCAGGGAAGGTGCTGCTTGGCTTTTCCAGGGTGGAATCCTCGGCAGGGTGCTGGATGCTGACGAACAGGGTGTCGTTCGTGTTGCTGAAGCAGAGGCTCGCCACTTCGCCGCCCGGAACGCCGCTGAGGAACTGGCGATTGTAGCCCCGTTCGGAGCCTTCGACCGGTACGGCGAAGACACCGTCGTTCTTTTTGAAGGTCCCGGTCTGGCCGTCGGTTGCGATCCAGAGGTTACCGGCATTGTCGAAGGTGATGTTATCGGGTGAAGAGATCGGGCTGACGAGCGACTGATCGAAGCCGCCGAAGTAGGTGCCGGCGTCGCTCTTCGGGTCGCCGCAGATGAGGAGGAATCCCCAACCGAAGCGCGTCGAGGAGTGATCTCCGCCGGCTGCGGTGATTTCGATGATGTGACCGTGACGGTTGGCGGCGCGGGGGTTCGCGGCATCTGGGCCGGGGTTGGAGCCAGTGCCGCGGTTGCTGTTATTGGTCATGACGGCATAGACCTTGCCGTTCCTGGGGTTGACTTCGATGTCCTCGGGCCGGTCCATCTTGGTGGCGCCGGCGAGGTCCGCGGCGAGCCGGGTTTTGATAGCGACATCGCCCTGGGAGGCGAACCCGTTGACGGCGGTGAGCTTCCCCTGGCCCGCGATAAGCGGGAGCCATGTGCCGGAGCCGCCGTCATCGAACTTCGCGACATATAGCGTGCCCGATTCAAGTAGCGTCATGTTCGCCGCGCGATCGGTTCGGCTGTACTTTCCGTCGCTGACGAACTTGTACATGTAGTCGAAGCGTTCATCGTCGCCCATATAGACGACGGCCCGGCCATCGCCGGCGATGACCGTGGAAGTGGCTTCGTGCTTCATGCGGCCGAGGGCGGTGTGTTTGCGCGGGAGCGACCCGGGATCGTGGGGGTCGATCTCCACAACCCAACCGAAGCGGAAGGCTTCGTTCGGCTCGATGCTCGTATCGAAACGGGTATGAAAGCGCTCCCACTTGCGGGAACTCGCCTTCGCCGTGAGGCCATAGCGCTTGTGCGCGGTCTGCTTCTCTTTGTCGGTAAGGAAGTCGTTGTTGGCGAAGTACGGGTTGAAGTTTTCTTCGCAGGTGAGGACGGTGCCCCAGGGCGTGATACCGGCGGAGCAGTTGTTGAGGGTGCCGGAGACCCAGTAGCCAGACGGGTCTTCGCTGGTCTTCATCCAGCTGTGTCCGGCGGCCGGGCCGGTGAGCATCGTGCGCGTGGTGCCGGTGATGCGGCGGTTGTGCCATGCGCCCATCGTGTAGCGCCAGCCGCGCTTGAAGTGGCGTTCCAGGTGCACCACGGAGAGGCCATGGGCTTCCAGTTCATAGTCCACCTGGTCTTTTGTTGGAGCGTCGTAGCTGTAGCCGGTGAACATCAGTTCAGGGTTGGTGTACTCGTGGTTGGCGATGAGGAGGGCGCGGTTTTCGGCAAGCGGAATGAAGCCGACGTAGTCGTTGTTGTAGCCGAACTGGCGGGCTTGCTGTGCCGCGGTCTTGTTCGCGAAGTCAAAGCCGGTCCCGGGATCGAGGAACAGCGGATCGCCCCAACGGATGAGGATTTCGCTGGCGTATCCCGGCGACACGATGATCTTGTCTTCGGTTGAGAGCGGGATTGGTGTGAATCCGAGGCCGGTTGGACCGGCAGCGGCGCCCGCCGCCTCTCCGGCCACGACTTTGCCGGGGTTCAGGAACATGTTCCTGCCGACGACAAGCATTCCCGCGGCCATTGCTCCCGCTGCGATGATCTTGCGCCGGGAGAGGTAGCGCGTGGCAACCGCCTCGAAGGATTCGTTCCCCGAATCGTTCGGGGCCGGGTGCGCGCATTGGTTGCCGCAGCCCCAGAGGCAGGTCTTCGGGTTGACGTGGCACATGTTGTCTTCCGTCATCAAGAGAGGAAGTGATTCTTCATCGCGGAATTCGCGGAACGCCATTGAGTTTAGCCTCGGAGTCGTGAAGGTCGGGGAGTCGGCCCGCCATCGCGAGACGGTACGTGTGACCTGTTAACCCGGGGATATCGTGTGATGAACGCGGCATGAGCAGATGGTTAACGGTGGCGGAATCACCTTCCACTCGCGCCTTGAGGCGATCAAGGGAGCCGTCGAGCATCGAATCGAATGCGGCGAACCAGCTCTGGGCGGCGGTTAGCGACTCCGGGATGAGGGTGTAGCGGGATTCTTTCCACCGAAGCGGAGTGAGTCGTCATCATCGTGGTCGCCGGCGGCGTCGGTCTCGACGTAGCCACCGACGCGCGGTTCGTAGGCCGTGAGAGCGTGGCCGATTCCGAACCAGGCTTTCATGCGGTCGAAGGATTCGAACTCCTGCCAGACGCGTTCGGGGGTGGCGCGCTCGCCTCTGACTGGGTGTGGTGGTTGCGCTTGGATCGTTCCGTTGGCGGCATGCCGCTGGCGCCCACGAAGGGGCGCGACTCCAGACCTATGCTCAGACCTATGCCTTCGCTCGAGAATTGTTGGGCCTGGGGATGTTCCGCGTTTGCTTGGAGCCGTTCGTTGGCGGCATTGCCGCTAGCGCCCACTGAGGGGCGCGAATCCAGACGCTATGCCTTGGGGTAGAAGACCATGACGGTCAGGTCGGCGTTGCTCGGAGCAGTTCGTTGACGGCGTGCCGCTAGCGCCCACGAAGGGGCGCGGGTACCGGTGGTCGCTAGCCCTTTGGCTCGAGGACCATGACCGTCAGATCCTGGGGGAGGCTGCTTTTGCTGACGCTTACCTTCGCGAGGGGCTCGGGGCGTGAGCCGGTTTCCTTGAGGAAACTTTCCAGCGGTTCGAGTTCGAGCGTTTCGCCGCCCACCCGGTAGTTCATCGGTATTGCGATGCGCGGGTCGATCTTGGTCATCAGGTCGGCGGCGAGGTTCGGCGTCAGGCCGTTCGCCCCACCGATTGGCAGCAACAGCACGTCGATGCCCTTGAAATCTTCGAGGCCGACGTTGCTGGCGAGGCCCAGGTGACCAACCCGGATGCCGTCGATCTCGATGATGAACATGACGTTGCGGGTGCCATCGGGGCGCTTGTTGGCGATACCCGTCACCAGGATTCCGCCGATCTCGTACTCGCCCGGCGCGTCGAAGGTCATTGGGTTTCCGCCGACGCCCTCGGTGTACGAATAGCCGGGCTCTTCGTAGCGGCTTAAGGTTACGACTTCCGCCGACTGTTTGCCCATCGCGAATCCGCTGTCTGGCGGGCAGGGATCGGTGATGACGGAGCCATCGCGGCCCTTGATTCGGAAACAGTTGCGACCGAGGTAGGTGATTTCAATTGGCACATTTAGATGGTAGCCCGCCGCGGGGCAAGGGGCGAGATAAGGCTAGGGTGACTTAGCAGTTGAGGCCGGCAAGTGTCGTGCCGGCCCGCCGAACCCGAAACGATGCGATGCCGGCGACGTCTTAGTCGAGTTCCTCATCGAGAAACTCGTCATCGTCGGCACGGCGCCGCCAGAACATGACCGCGCCGACAAGTGCGCCGAGGAGGGCGAAGATGCCCAGGACTTTCTTCACGGGGAACCTCCATGCCGGGCTTTCCGGACGCGCACAGTATAGGAGGGTGCGAGTGGAGGGAGAAGCGAGAGGTGAGAAGCACGGACTCGCGAGTTGGTTTGTTACCGCCTAGCATTCGCAGCCCATGTTCAGCACTTACCGCCCGGTCTCGTTTCAGGGATTCGATGAAGACTTTCGCGAGGCGCTCAACCGTTCGCTCGATAGCGTTCCCTACACGGTTGAGCGGAGCTGGGAGAGCGCCGATTCGCACTGTCACGTCCTTGAGGTCGAAGGCAAGGGCCTGGTCCTTCTGAAGCGCGCGGCGCCCGGGAAGAGCCTTGCCGAACCGCTGGATATTCTTCGACGGATCGGGGCCCCGGGATCGGAACTGAGCGCGTACATCCCCGCGTTTCACGGGATTGTCGAAGGCTTCGAAACTATCCTCGTTGAGTTTGTCCCGGTGCCGACCATTCGAGAGGCATTGAAGAGCGGCAAGGCCGGCCTGCGCCAGGTGGGGCCGACGCTGAAAGCGCTTCGCCAGTACCACCGCGTAGAGGGTGCGGCGGTTGGCGATTTCCACGGTGGGAACGTCCTTGTGGATGGAGATCGAATTCTGCTGATCGATCCGTCGGCCCCGGACCGGCATGGGCTCGGGCCGGATGAGGTCCCATTGACGACGGACCTTGGGCACTGGGTGGCTTCGGGAGCGGCGAACTTCATGTCGGATTGCCGGCGGGCGCCGCGGCTCGCCTGGCGGTTGTTCTGGTTCAATCGGGTGATGCTGCGCGAAGGCGTCACAGGGACAAAGGTGCCGAAGTCCGCGGTGCTCGCTGTTGCCAGGGAGCACCTTGCCGTGCTGCGGACCGACCCGTTCCGGATGTCGCGCATCAGTTATTTTCCGGGCCGGGTGTATCTCGAAGTGCTCGGATGGTCGGTAAGAATCTGATGGTTCAAGCCGGAATGGGGCTGTTCTCGGCGATCCGCTTGAGATGGTCCGCGAGGCGGAAAGAAAGCGCGAGGGCGGCCAGGGTTACCGTTATCGCGCCCGCGGTAGGCATCACCGAACTTCCAGCGATGAAGAGGTTCGCCATTCCGTGAACGCGACAGTCGCGGTCGACTACACCGGTTGAGGCGTCCGCGCTCATTCGAGTGGTCCCGATGTGGTGGTGG
>JANPDX010000759.1:0-3736 GCA_031431695.1 Dehalococcoidia bacterium | reverse complement strand
CCGCGCAAGTCGGTGCCGTGGCAATGGAGGATATAGGGGAATCCGCCGAGCGCGCCGATGTTGCCCAGGTAGGCATAGTGGATGTGTACGAGGTCGTAATTGCCCTGGCGGACTCGGCGAATCAGGGCCAGCCAATCCAGGGCGCGGATGGGAGCGGTAACCGGCTTTACCTGCGGATGAAGGTTGGCGCCCACCAGGCGAGGGTGATAAAGCGTCACCTCGTGGCCGCGGGCACGCAACCCCGCCCCAATTTCCGAGGCGACGAAGGCAATGTCGTTGATTTCGGCAATTCGCATGGAAGGTTCCCGAGTCAGGCTTCGTTCGAAGACGAACGCGCCGGGCTCAGCCATTCCACAGTGTAAATCGCTATTAGTCCGAAAACGAGGGTCACCGCAATCGCCAGGGCAATCCGGCCGACCATGGACCCCGCAAGGCCACCAGAGAAGCTGTACGAGGTATCGATATAACTGAGGGCGCTGGTGGCGGCGACCTGGGCGTTTGCCAGCCGGATGTATGACTCTTCCTTTACCTGGCGCAGGCCGCGCGCCCTATCGAGGAGCCGTATGGTGGCAGGGTCGAGCTGGGCTTCGGCGAGCGTGGTCGAACTCTTCGCGTAGCTCACGATGGTTGCCGCGATGACAGAACGCTTGAGTGCCAGCGCCGCTTGAGCGTCAGCAGCGGCTACTGGCTGGCCAAGAATCGAGGAGGCGACCGCCGCCAGGGCGCCGGGTGAACTGTTTGCAGCCAGGGCAAGCGCTCCATCGAGTTCAGCAAGCTGCACTTCGAGTTTCGTGCGCTGTTCGTTGGTAGTCGCGGATGGGGCGGTCTGGCCCCGCGTTTCGAGCAGCAAATCGACGTTCACGCCAGCAGGCGCGGCGGCCTTCAGCTTCTGGTAGGCGGCGAGGTAGTCCGTCTGATTCTTCTCGGCCACCTTCTCCCGCAAGGAGAGATAGCGGGAACGATGCAGGCCTTCCGGGCTCGTGTACTCCACGTAAAACACATCGACGAACGCCTGGCGGTACTTTTCCGCGACCAGCTTGTCGGGATCGGTAATGGAGACGGTCAGAATTCCGCGCGAGATTCCGTCCGCCACGCTGATCGGGCTCAGGCTTATCGCGAAACGGCCAAAGTCGAAGTCCTGGTCTCCGATTGCGTCCTTAACCTTTTGCCGAAACACCTCGTCATGCGTCATTTCCTGGGCTTCGAAAATACGCAGGCCGCGGTCGCCGCCAATAACGAGGTCGTGAACCGTGGTATCGAGGGTGAGGCTGGCCACTACGTTCGAATCCCCGGTCGCGCGGCCCACAAAAAGAGCAGCCAGAATGCCAAGGACGGCGAATGGGATGAATAGCCATGCCCGGCGCCGGACCAAGTTCAGATCACGTTCCAGTCCGCTGGTTCCGGTCGGCATCGGGCCGTATCGTATGGGCGTGGCGAGGGGTGGTCAATGTTTGTGAACTGCATCACGAGGGACACGCGTGGTTGAGTTCGGACCGATCATTTTTCTACAGATGGTGCTCCTCGGCGCGGTCATCATTCTTCGCGAACCAAAACTGCTCATCCCGTGCGTCGTGCTTGGCCTGCCATTTGAGTACGCCTCCACGCAGGCGCTGGGCACATTGGGTGAGGGCGGCGTGGGCGGCATTGTCCGCACCATGCTCAACCCGGGCAAAGCGGCCATGCTCGCGACCATCGTCGTGGCGGTGGTTCGGGCACGGCACAACCCACGAACACTCTTTCCGAATTCCGCGATTCTGCTTCCGCTCGCCGTCCTCCTGTTCGTCGTTGTGATCGGTGTTGCCTGGTCCGATTCGATGAAGCCAACGAACAGCATCCTCATCATGCCCATGTACGTGGCCTTCGTATTCGTCGCCCCTTCGCTGATCGAAGATCGGCGCGACCTCGAACGCATCGTGGCGGCGTTCCTGATCGCGGCCGCGCTGCTGTCCGTCGTCGCCATTGCCCAGCGGGTCCTCGGGGTGTTCCAGTGGCGCACAATCCTGATTCAATCGGACGACTACAGCTACCGTTCGAACGCGTTTTTCGCGGACCCGAACAACCTCGCCCGCTTCCTCGCGATTTCGATAGCCCTGGCGGCCGCGACGATCCTGGTTTCGGGGCCCCGCCGGCTGACCATCTACCTCGCCGCGCCAATGCTCGCGCTCTCCGCGCTGGGCATCATCCTGACAGCGTCGCGTTCCGGATGGCTCGGGATGCTGCTGGCCTCGTTCCTCGTGGTGGTCATGTCGCCGATTCGCCGCTATACGAAGCTCCGGCTGACGGTGCTCGCCTTTGGAGGGCTCGGATTTATGCTTGCCTTGCTCTTCATGCAGGGCGGCGCCAACGCCGAGCGCGTCCAGTCTCTTGGCTCGGGCATCGAGCTCGTCGGGCAGCGCGAGTTCCTGATTAAGGGCGGCTGGGAGATGTGGAAGGACAACCCACTTACTGGCGTCGGCTCCGGCAACTATCAGCACACACTGCTTGTCAGCTACCTCTGGACGCTGCCATCGTGGGCCCAGACCACCCTCTCGCACACCTCGTTGATCAGCGTCCTTGCCGAACTCGGCGTCATCGGGATGGGCGTCATCACCCTGTTCACAATCCGCGTGGTGACCGCCTGCCGGGCCGCCTACGCGCTGACGCCGGACCGCTACTCGCGCCTGATGGTGGCATGGTGCGCCGCCGCCCTCATCGAAATCCTGTTCCAGAGCCAGTCCGAAGGCCGGCTGCTGGAGGAGCCCTTCCTGTACCTCATCTTCGCCATAGTCGTGGCCCTCGAACTCGGGGCAGGCATGCGCGGCACGAACCCGGTCGTGGAACCCCTGGAATCGGTGGCAAAGCAGCCCGCACCCGTAGGGGTTCCGCAACCCCCGCGATCCCCGGAGACCGCGGGAGTTCGAACCGTGAGCGGCGCCGAACCCTCCTGACGCGACGAACACCCGCCCCGGCGCGTACGATCCGGGCCATGTACACCGTCCTTGCCGGAGGCGTTGGCGCTTCCCGATTCCTCCAGGGCCTTTGCCAGGTCATCGACCCCGCCATGGTCTCTGTCATCTCCAACACCGGCGACGATGTCGAAATGTTCGGCCTGCATGTCTCGCCGGATACCGACATCGTCCTCTACGCGCTGGCCGGCGCCGTGAACCCCGAAACCGGCTGGGGGCTGACCGGCGATACGTTCGCGGTTGTCGATCAACTTCAGCGTTTCGGCTACGAACGCTGGTTCAACCTTGGGGACCGCGACCTTGCGATGGCAATCCACCGGACGCGCTTGGTACACGCGGGGGTGCCGATGCACGAAATCGTGGCCGGGCTTGCGCGCGACTGGGGCCTTTCCTGCGCGGTACTGCCGATGACGAATGAGCCCGTCCGAACGATGATCACCGGCCCCGATGGTGAGCTCGCGTTCCAGGAGTACATGGTCCGGCTGCGTACGGAACTCGATGTGCGCTCCATACGTTTCGCGGGCATTGAATCGGCGAAGCCGGCGCCCGGCGTCCTCGAGGCCCTGCGTGACGCCGAGGCTGTCTTCCTCGCGCCCAGCAACCCGTTTGTCAGCATCGGGCCGATCCTGGCCGTCCCCGGACTTCGTGCCGCACTCGAGACGACGAAGGCCACGCGCGTTGCCGTCAGTCCCATCATCGCTGGCCAGGTAGTGAAAGGCCCGGCCGCCAAAATGATGACGACCCTGGGCTACGAGGTATCCGCCCTCGGGGTCGCAAAGATCTACCAGGGG
>JANPDX010000758.1:0-2339 GCA_031431695.1 Dehalococcoidia bacterium | reverse complement strand
CGTTGCGGGCGGCATGGTGATGGCGAGCAAAGCGGCCTCGAAGAACGGCGCCAACCCGGTGCTCACCTTCGCCGCCATGTCGACCATGCACTTTGCCTATGGCGCGGGCTTCGCGGCCGGCTGGTGGCGCGAACGGCAGGCACGGGCCGGGAGCTGACCTCGCGATTGCCGGCGGGCGAAGGCGCGTCCGAAGCGGGGCCATCGCGGCGCTTTGGGTAGCTGCGGTATAACGGTGAGTGGGAGCACCGTCTCACAGGTTTTCACAGGAACGAAAGCGGCGCTGGGTAAGATTCCTCCCCATGGCGGGTCTAGTCGTTGAAGCCTGTGGTTCGACGGACTGGCAGGCCTGCTTGGGGATTCCCGATTCGGTACCGCACGCGAGGTAGAGGGGTGGCATGGATCAGCTCCCGGACTCCAGCCTGGTTGAGCTTGCACGCGGTGGCGACCAACACGCCTTCGCCGAGCTCTATTCTCGCTACTTCGACGCGGTGTACGACTTCGCCGCCCGCATGATGCGGAACCGCGACGAAGCCGGCGACATCGCCCAGGACACGTTCCTGAAAGCAATGAACGCACTGGGAGGGTTGCACAAGGGCGCCAGTTTCAAGGGCTGGATCTTCACCATTGCCCGCAACACCGCGCTCAACCGAATCGAGGCGAGGTCACGCACCCGGCCAATCGCCTTCGAGGAGGACGACGGCAAAGAAGTCAGTTTCGATGTTGTGGATACCGGCCGCTTTTCGGACCCGGAAGAGGCGGCGCCGGCGAGGGCGGTTGCTTCCCTTGTCTGGCAAGCCGCCGTCCGGCTGGACCCCAGGCAACTCTCGCTATTGGACCTGCACCTGCGCCAGGGGTTGGACAGTGGCGAGATCGCGGATGTCCTCGGTGTAACCAGAAACAACGGCTCCGTGATGCTGAATCGACTCAAGAAGGCCGTCGAAGGATCGATCGGAGCCTTCATCATGTTCACAGACGGGCGTCAGCACTGCGGGGACCTCAATGCTGACCTCAGCAAGAGCGACATCGACGGCATCTCGCCCGAAGTCCGCAAGATCGTCGAACGGCATGTGGCGCAGTGCCGGGGCTGCGAAGAACGCAAGAGGAAGCTGGCACCACTCGCCGCGTTCGCGGCATTTCGCGCGATTGGCACACCGGCTGGCGCGAAGGCGCACTTCCTGGAAGGACTCATGCAGCAGTGGCCCGGCCCCGTCGCGACGGGCGGCGATCCGGGTGGGCCGTACGGTACGAACGATCGTCCAGTGTCCGCTGGCCGGGGGGACGGCTCCGCAGCGGGCGCTTTCGGCGGACCCGGTAAGTTCCTCAAGGCAGGCGCGGTCCTTGGTTTCGCGCTCGTGCTGCTGGTTGGAGCGCTGCTCGTACCGATAAGTCCGCTGGCACTGACCGGGGACGACGGCACCGAAAATGCGGCGAACGCTGGGGATCCCACGCCCGCGAACGCCGGCAATGCGACCACCAGCCCCGGCGGCGCAACCAATACGCCCACGCCGAAACCGGGCACGGCAACTATCTCCCCATCCACTCCGGCGACGGGGCCGGGCACGCCTACTTCGACTTCAACCAGCACAAGAACACCTGTCCCGACGCCCGGCCCGGGCACACCGACCTTCACGCCTTCGGCAATGCCGACGACGACGAACACACCCAGCGCAACGCCGGCGCCAACGAATACGCCGGCGCCAACCGCTACCACGACTCCCTGCACGCCGAGTCTCTTCCCGAACATTTCACCGTTGAGTGTGGCGCCGGGAGGCAGCAGTTTGTTCCTGGTATTCAATTCCGCGGCGTGCGGAGCCTCCGTTACCATCTCGGTCGATGGGACGCCGTGGCTCTCCTCCACTCCCGTATCGGGGACCGTGGGCCCCTCCGGACAGTTGACCGTGAACGTTTCCGTGAGTGCTTCGCTGGTACCGGCCGCCGAAGGCGTCTACTCGGGGACAATTACGGTTGCCTGGGCGAGCAGTTCGTTCGCTGTTGAGGTGAAGACGGCTCGCGGTGGCGCGAACCCGCAAGTTCTTTCCGCGTCGGGGGTTTGTGGCGCTTTCAACACGTTCTCCGTCTCGGCAGCCGACGATGTTGAAGTGAAGTCTGTGGTCGTGACCTGGACCGACAGCGGCGGCGTCCGTCGACAAGTCTCTTTGGACGAGGGAGCCGGGAGCAATTGGGGTGCAAGCACCACCTTTTCGGTGTTGAACGGGACGAACTTCCTGGCGAGAGCAACTGATGGCGCTGGACATCTAGGAACCCTCGCGTTCGCCAAACCCTGCTAATCCGAGGTGCAATCAGGCCCCCCATCCCTTCGCGTTGTTCATCCCTCTCCC
>JANPDX010000757.1:0-4093 GCA_031431695.1 Dehalococcoidia bacterium | reverse complement strand
ACGATTTCGTTGTCCGCGACTGCGCCCGCCGGGGCGAAATGGGTAAAGTTCGTTGTGCTCTTTGGCGGCAGCGGCGCGGAAATCCTGGTGGACAACGCAAGCCTGACGATCACCGGACCTCCCTCGACCGCCACGCCGACGCCCGAACCCACGGCGACCTCGACACCAGAGCCGACGGCGACGCCGACGGCGAATTCCGTAGGCGGAACGGCGACCCCGGCCGGGGACACACCTACTCCCGGCACGGGCGGGCCGACGACCGCTACGCCGGTCCCCGGCACCTCGGCGACGCCGACCAGGACGCACACACCAACTCGCACACCGACGGGAACTCGGACGCCTTCGCCGACCAATGCGCCAACTTCTACAAAGACCCCGACGCCATCCACGGGCGCGACCGCAAAGCCAACGAACCCACTCGCGACGTCCACACCGACCGTGAAACCAGGATCGGGATTCGGCGGAATGCTCGCAAACGGCGACTTCGAGATCGTAACCGACGGGAAGCCGGCCTACTGGGAGAAGTTCGGCGGCACCATGCTTGCCGAGGGCGGCGCGGTGCGGGGCAGCTATGCGGGATGCCTGCACTCCGAAACGGCTTCCACGAAGTGGCTGTACCAGGTCATCCAGGTGGACGAGGGCGACTGGTACGAAGCCACCGCATTCGGGCGGGTCGCTGGCCCGGGCGCGGTTTCCATCCGAGTTAGCTGGTACGCGAGCAGTGACGGTTCGGGGAGCCAGATGGACCAGGCCGAGAGCAATGTCAGTTCCGGGAGCGGCTGGGCGAACCTCGCGACCGGCGCAATCCAGGCGCCGATTGGTTCGAACTCCGCCCGCGTCCGGCTCGTCCTCCGGCCCGATGGCAGCGCGACCGGCTGCTTCGACGACGCCCGCTTCGACGGGACCGAACCAGCGCCAGTGGCTGCAAGAGCGACCGCCGTCCCGGGTTCCCCGGATCAGCCGGCCGCTACCCAACCCAACGCGAATCGCCCGGCCATCGGCGCAACCGAGCGTCCCGTCGGGCCCGGTCCGAACGTGGCCCCGCTGCCCGTCCTCACCTTCGCCGCGGGCGGCCCTGGCGCAATTCGTATTTCCGAAATTATGAGCGACCCGGACCCGGCCGGACGCGACGCGGCATACGAATGGGTCGAACTCGTGAACATCTCGGCCGAACCGGTGGATCTTGCTGGCTGGAAGCTCGGCGATGGCAGCGAACAACAAACCCTTTCTGCGTTCGTCGTCCCGGCGTCTGGTTATGTCGTCATTGGCGGCGCCTCAGCCATCCTTCGCGCGGGTGTCGTAGTGCTGGCGTCGCCCGGCGGCGAAGTTGGCAACGGCCTCGGCAACGATGGCGACCAGGTCATCCTCATCGCGCCCAACGGCGAAGTCGCCGACGAAATGTCCTACGGCACAAACACGAAAATATTCGACCCCGCACCCAAAGCTCCCGGCAAGGGCGCGACGATTGGAGTGCGCGACCCCGCGGCCGACCCCGCGAGCGAAAACTGGGGGCTGACGCTTCGGCCCACGCCCGGCGAGCCGAATGCCTTCCCGGCGCCCGCCAAATCGACGGTGGTAGGAGGGAAGACGGCTAACCCCGGGGTTGACGACTCGGACGGGTCACGCGTGGAATCCGCTTCCGGCGGCGGGCCTGGCGCACCGTGGATGGTACTCATGGGCGCGGCCGGAATTTCGGCTGGCGTAATCGGGGTGAAGTACGGCCCGCGGTTGAGGGCGGTGATTAAGCGCCGGTAGTTGCGGGGCTTTGTCCCCGCTCGGCGCCATGCGCCCAACGAAATTCGGCCGGAACTGCACGGAACCGATACGGTCGGACGAATCAGTTCCAAGTTTCACCAGCGTGGTCGCGGGGTAGGGATTCTGTTGTCCCCGCCGGGCGCCATGCGCCCAACGAAATTCGGCCGGCGAACGATGGCCTAACGGGCCCTCGTTACCGGGTACTGGATTTCCGTTACCGCGTTCGCCGGGTCGCCATGAGCGTCCTTGAGATACACCTCGCGGATCGCGCCGGATGCCCGGTAGCCATTGCTCTCTATCCAACTCAGGATGGCCGCGTGAGCGAGGTTGAAATTCGCGTAGTCGCCGCGATGCACCACCGACGCCATCTGGTCTCCGGCCAGTTCATAAACCTTCACCCGGTCTGTGCCCGCGAACTGCTGACCGATTGGCACTGCCGCCTCGGCATCCTCGCTTTCGAAAACGTCAGCGCCTTGGTACCACAGCGCGATGCACGGGCCTACATCCTTCGCGCCCTGTGCTTTCACCAGACCGTACGCCTCATCGAATGCGGCTCCCAGGATTTGTGGGACCTGGTCGTTCGTAGGAATAGTCACTCGCCGCGAGGCGACCACCATCGCCGGGACATCCTTGAGAATCACATCGTAGTCAGACATCTCACCCTCCAATTCGATTTGTTTGAGTCGAGCGCCAATCCGCGTCAGTCGTTCGTGATCATCGGCAAGCTGACGCTCTGATTCCGCCTGCTTCATCGTCAACATCCCGCGCAACTGCTCCGGTGTGACGCCTTCGAGCACCAGTTCAATCTGGCCGAGCGAAAATCCGAGGTCCTTCATCGCGAGGATGCGGTTCAGACGAGCTAGCTGAGCCACCTCGTACAGCCGATAGCCAGTCGCGACATCGACGGCACTCGGCTTGAGCAGCCCGATGTCGTCGTAGTGACGAAGAGTCACCACGGACACCTGGCCGATGCGAGCAAAATCGCCGATTCGAATCACAAGCTCACCTTCCAACTGCCCATACACGCGACGATAGGGTCTCGGGTGGCCCGAGAGTCAAGGGGTTTGCATGAACGGCATCCGCCCGTTGCTTTAGTGACGACCGACGCGGAACCTTCTGATATGTCCGTCATCCTCGGCCCCTTTCGTGATCACGCCCGATGCCTGAGGCTCTGCGTAATGCATTCCTCTCGTCGAACGTTGCAACACGTTCTGAATCTAACGTTGAACGCGCTGCCAACGCGCTGCCAACGCGCTCAGAACGCGCTCGAACGCGCTCAAAACGCGAAAAAGACTTTTTCCGCGTTCGAACAGGTCCTCGGGACGTCCTCGGCCCTTTCCAGAAGGTGCCTTTGTGGTTGAAGAACGGCTCCAGAAGATCATTTCGAACGCCGGGGTGGCTTCACGCCGCGTCGCCGTCCAAGGTGCTCCGTTACTGCCCTCTCGATCACCCTCTGGATGACCTCTTCTTTGAACATCCGCACCAGATCCTGTCCTGCCTCCTGCAGCAGCCGGACCGCACCTCCCCGCTTCCCTTCCTGGCATCGACGCTCGATTCGCTCTGCTAAGCTCAGCATGGCTCCATCCTCCAAGGTTTGTTGTGCTTGCTCAGCTACAACTTACCTGAGAGCTGGAGCCCTCTTCCTCCTTCCATGAATTCCTGAGACGCCATCCCGCGGGCAGTCCACTCGACAGGCCCGCTATAATCCCCCGCATGGCTCAACAGCTTCCCACCTGCCCCGACTGCCAGAACGGCTACCAGCCCGACGACAACTACTGCCGCCAGTGCGGCATGTACCTCGCTCTACTGAGCGATACCGCGATTGTGCCGGCACCGGCCGCGACGCTTCCCGCCCGGCGGCCACGGCAGCGGGCGGGGCTGCCGGCACCGATGAAGAAGGCGGCCACGGCGATGGTGGTCGGCACGGCGCTCCAGATTGGCGTGAGCCTGACGGGGAAGTACCTCGCACGGCAGGCCGCCAAGCAAGCCATCAGCGCGGTTGTTCGGCCCCGCGGGAGCAACTCAAGGAACACGCGACCTTCACGTGAGGTAACCCCGGCACCGGCCCAACAGGCCATCGACCCGTATCCCTTCGCCGGGGCTGTTAGCGAGACCGTAGTCGTTCGCCGGGTGTGGATTCGGAAGTAGGTCGAACCGCACTCCAAAAGAAACGGCCCTTTCGCGCCAGCCAGGTCGGGCCTGCGCTAACGGTTCTTCGAGTACCCAACGATTACGCCGTTACGGTGCCGCGCGGTAGGTGTAGTCGGTGTATTGCCAACCTGTGGCGAGCAACGTCCAGAGTCGGACGTAGATGATTTGGCCACCGCGAGGCAGGCTG
>JANPDX010000756.1:0-5442 GCA_031431695.1 Dehalococcoidia bacterium | reverse complement strand
TGCAGGGCCACGGCGCCGGGCTGCACCAGATCCAGGTGCGGCACTCGGCCGAGACCGGAACCTTCCTCGTGAACCCCGAAATCCCGGCGGTTTCCGTGGCCACCGGCCAGAAGGCATATGTCGAAGCACTCAGCGGCCGCCGCTTCGATGTGAGCGCCTCGGCCTTCTTCCAGGTGAACAACGCCCAGGCCGAGCAGATGGTGCGACTGGTTGGTGAGGCATTGCCTGAACGCGGCAAGCTGCTGATCGACGGGTTTGCCGGCGTCGGCACCTTCGCCGTCATCTTCTCGGACCGCTTCGATCGTGTGCTTGCAATCGAAGAGTCCAACAGCGCGGCTAAAGACTCGGAGCGCAACCTCGCCCAGGCGCCAAACGTCGAAATGCTTGTCGGCAAAGTGGAAGACGTGCTCCCCGAGCTTGAGGAAACGCCTGACGCAATCGTGCTCGACCCGCCGCGCCCCGGTTGTGCCCCGCCAGTCATGCGGGCGATCCTCAAGTTCCAGCCGCCGACCGTGGTCTACGTCTCCTGCAACCCGGCAACACTCGCGCGCGACCTTCGTCTGCTCGTAAACGGCGGCTACGCCGTCGACTGGGTGACGCCCCTCGATATGTTCCCGCAGACCGGTCACATCGAATGCGTCTCGAAACTGACCTTTATCGGGCTGCCGGAAGTGCCGGAAACACTCGACGAAGCGGAAACCCCGGCGGACCAGTTGGACGACATACCCGAGTCCGGCGACGACGAATGACGCGGGTCATCCTCGCCTCGGGCTCACCCCGGCGGCGGGAGTTGCTGGCAGCGCTCATCGATGACTTCGAGGTTGTCGTCTCGGGTGTCGATGAGCCGTGGGAGCTTGACCCGGTCGCCAACGCCGTGAACCTGGCGCGGGCCAAGGCCTCCGACGTACACAAGCGGCGCCCCGGCACAATTGTTATCGGCGCAGATACGATCGTGTTCGATGGCGAGCGGTCCTACGGAAAACCGGCGGATGCAGGCGAAGCCCTCGCCATGTGGTCAGCGCTGCGGGGACGGACGCACCGGGTGGTAACCGGTATTGCGGTGGCTTCGGACGAATCGACTGACGCGACTGCAATACTCGCCGAGGTCGAGCTGACCGGTCTCGACGACGAAGCGATTCACGCATATGTCGCCAGTGGCCGCCCCATGGATAAGGCCGGCGCGTACGCCATCCAGGACGAAGACGTGCCCACTGTCACCCGCCTCGATGGCTGCTACTGCTCCGTAATGGGACTGCCGCTGTGGACCTTGAAGGCGGCGTTGGAGCGCGCCGGTATCGGGTGCCGGGAACCGCAAGCGACCTTCGAGCGATGCAACGCGTGTATCGCTCGTCCTCGGGAGCTTTCAGAGCAGAGGTCATAAGTGTTCGAAAATCGCTAAGGCTAGCACTTGAGATGCGTCGAAAGACGAGTACACTGCCGTGACCAAGGGCACCGGCTACTCGGGGAAGGCAGCGGGGACCAAACGTGACCAATGATCGAAGCCTGGGGCGGGGATTCTCAGCGTCGAACGCAGGCCAGCGGCCGATTCAGGTGCTGGTGGTCGATGACCACGCGGTCATTCGCCAGGGCCTCCGGATGTTGCTTGAGAGCCGGTCGGAGCTCGAAGTCGTCGGCGACTGCGAAAACGGGCGCGAAGCGCTGCTCGCCGTTGAGCGTCTCAATCCAGATGTTGTCCTGATGGACGTGGTGATGCCCGGATTGAACGGCATCGAGGCGACGCGCCAGATCCGCAAGGCATGTCCGGGGACTCGCGTCGTGATTCTTAGCGGCTTCGTCGATGAGGAACAGATCACGGGCGCCCTTCGCAGTGGAGCCTCGGGGTACCTCGTCAAGAACTCTGACGTCTCCGAGCTTGTACTGGCGATACAGACGGTGAGCCGGGGCAACCAATACTACTCGGCGGCTCTGAGCGCGGGCTTCGATATACCGGAACTGCAACTGCAGGCACGCATGCCGGAGCCCCATACAGGCGTCGATACCCTGACCGCCCGCGAACGCGAAGTGCTGCAGCTCATCGCCGAGGGCAATACCAACCAGCAAATCGCGGACGAACTCGTGGTCAGCGTGAAGACCGTCGAGGCACACAAGTCGCACATCATGCAAAAGCTCAAGGCGAAAAGCCGCACTGACCTCATCCGCTACGCCCTCAAGCGCGGCATCGTGAATCTGGAAAGCATGGACGATGCGAAGAAGAGTTTGGATAACCTCGGCGCGGGCGGCTAAGAGCACAAACGTTCGCCCTCCACGTAGAATGCACTATCCAGAGCAGGAGAGCGCCGCGTGTCCACGGCCTTTGTCCGGCCCGCTTCGCTGCTTCCCCTTGCGTTTGGTCCAGGAACTGGTCTAAGTTGAACGCGTGAGGATCTCTGTGACCGACGCGAAGGCACAACTCACCGAGTTGGTGCGCCGCGCCGAGGCCGGCGACGAGATCGTCCTCACCCGGCATGGCCATCCAACGGTCCGTCTCGTCCCAGTGCGGGCGCGGCTCAACGAGGCTGAGCGACGTGCCATTCTCGAATCCGTACGCGCGTCGGCCGCCGGCAAGCCATCGCCGGGCCCTTGTGCTGCGCGAAGCCAGGACTTCTTGTACGACGACGACGGCTTGCCAGAGTGATGGCCGTCGATACCTCGGCGATCATGGCCATTCTTCTCAATGAAAACTCCGCCGATGCCTGCCTCACGGCGCTGGCTGCGGAAGACGTAGTACTCATCTCGGCTGGCACGATGGCCGAATTCCTCGTTGTGGCGGGACGCCGCAACCGCGCCAGTGAGGCCGTGCGGTTGCTCGACGAATTCGACTTCGCGGTCGTTCCTCTGTCTGCGACGTCGGCCCGGAACGTCGGAGACGCTTACGCTCGCTGGGGCCGCGGCGTGCACCCGGCCGGTCTGAACTTCGGCGATTGCTTTGCTTACGCGGTGGCCACGGAGCATGCCTGCCGGCTCCTCTACGTCGGAGACGACTTCTCCCGGACGGATATCGAGAGCGTCCTCTAAGCCCGACACCCCTAGGAGCACAAACGTTCGCCCTCCACGTAGAATGGCGGTATCCAGAGCAGGAGAGCGCCGCGTGTCCACGCCCATTCGCCTGCAATACCTCGAACTCAAGCAGCGCTACCCCGATACCATCCTCTTCTTCCGGCTGGGCGACTTTTACGAGACCTTCGATGACGACGCAAAGCTGGTTGCCAACGAACTCCAGATAACGCTGACCTCCAAGCCGATGGGCAAGGACCTGCGTGTGCCGCTCGCCGGCGTGCCCTACCACAGCATCGATGGGCATGTGGCCAAACTCGTAGCGCGTGGCTACCGGGTCGCCATCTGCGAACAAATGGCCGACCCCTCGGAGGTCAAAGGCATCGTGCCCCGGGATGTGGTGCGGGTGGTTACCGCCGGGACGGTAACGGCCGAGGCATCGCTCGATGCGGCCGCTCCCAACTATCTCGGAGCGATCGTCGTGCGCGGGAACAATCGCGCCCTCGCCCTGGCGGACATCACCACCGGCGAGGTCCGGCTGGCGGCTGGCCCAGAAGCTGCCCTCGAACTGCTCCGCGCGGCGCCGTCGGAACTGCTTGTCGAGGACATGAGTGACGCCTCAGGCGAAGGAGCCATGGTTGTCCGGCCGCAGATGAGCGACCTGGCGGCCGATGCTGAACTCGCGAAACAGTTCGGAGAACACGCTCGCGAAACGCTCACAACGAACCCGGCCGAGGCTGCCGCGCTGGCGCACATCCTGGCCTACCTGCGAGAGACGTACGCGGCCGCTCTCGGTTCCTTGCAACGGGTCCGCCGCGTCACCGAGGCCGGCATCCTCGCTATCGACCAGCGAACGCTGCGCAACCTGGACGTCCTGCCGCAGCCGGGCCACCCGGCTTCGCTTCTCGGCGTGTTGAACCGGACGAAGTCGGCAATGGGCGCGCGCCTGTTGCGCCAATGGCTCACCCATCCCCTGCGGGACCTCGATGCGCTGACGAACCGGCTTGACGCGGTCGGCTGGGCGATGGACCACCCGATCGAACGGGAGCGTTGCCAGGTTGTGCTCGGGGGCATGCCGGATATCGGCCGAATTCTCGGCAGGGTGGGGGCGCGAAGCTCGGGCCCGCGTGACCTCGCCGGGCTCCGCGGCGGCCTTCGCGCTGCACTGGACCTCGGCATGCACCTTTCGCGCGATGCTGTGCCGGAACTGCTGCGAGACGCCTTGCGGGGGCTCGCGGCCTCGGCGGAGGCGCTGGTGACGCTCGATGCGGTACTGGACGAGGACCCACCGCCTGGCTTTGACGAAGGTGGGGTCATCCGCCCCGGGTTCAGCCCGGAAATCGACACGCTCCGGGCGATGACGCGCGACGCCCGCGGCTTCCTCCTTGGGTTGGAGCGCTTGGAGCGCGAGCGCAGCGGCATCAAAACTCTGAAGGTCGGCCACAACAAGGTCTTCGGGTACTACCTGGAGGTTTCGAGCGCGAACGCCGCTCTCGTGCCAGAGCACTACCAGCGGCGCCAGACCCTCGTTGGAGCGGAGCGGTACGTAACCGAGGAACTGAAGGAACACGAATCGCGCCTCGTCGGGGCTCGCGACCGGCTGGTGGAACTGGAGAAGCAAGCGTTCGGCCAGCTCGTCGAATCACTGGCCGCCGAACTGGCCAGCCTGCAGTTGGTGGCGGAAGCCATTGCCGCGATCGACCTCGCGCTTTCGCTGGGAGAAGTCTCCAGCGAACGAGGCTACGTTCGTCCCACGTTCGTCGAGCGTATTTTGCGAGTCAGCGGAGGACGGCACCCGGTGGTCGAGGTGGCGGTCGGTCCGGGCCGTTTCGTGCCGAACGATTGCGCCCTCGATGAAGACTCGCAGATTGTCGTCCTCACGGGACCGAACATGAGCGGCAAATCGACCTTCCTTCGCCAGGTCGCGCTAATTGCGTTGATGGCCCAAATCGGTTGCTTCGTACCCGCCGCCCGGGCCGAATTGCCGCTGTTCGACCGCATTTTCAGCCGAATCGGGGCGCAGGATGACCTCGCGGCCGGCCAGTCGACGTTCATGGTGGAGATGGTCGAGACGGCCCAGATCCTGCATCACGCGACTCCGGACTCCCTCGTCATCCTTGATGAGGTTGGCCGCGGGACGAGCACGTTCGATGGCATGGCCATCGCCCGCGCGGTCGTGGAATTCCTGCATAACCGCAAGGAGGTCGCCGCCCGAACGCTCTTCGCGACGCACTATCACGAACTCACTTCGCTGGCCGATGTACTGCCGAGGGTTCAGAACATGCACGTCGGCGTGCATGAAGAGGGTAGCGAAGTCGTCTTCGAGCATCGCATCCTGCCCGGACCGAGCGACCGCAGCTACGGCATCCACGTTGCCCGCCTGGCGGGACTGCCCGCGGCAGTGGTAACGCGTGCCGAGCATCTTCTGAACGAGCTCGAAGCCAGCCG
>JANPDX010000755.1:0-2640 GCA_031431695.1 Dehalococcoidia bacterium | reverse complement strand
AACATGATAAAGTCTAGTGACTTAGTCATGAATACTGAACCGGGCAGTAGCCCGTCCTCTCGCTGGGTTCGAGAAGTAACCGGCGAGGAAGGCGGGCCGAACGAGGCTGAACGGCAGGTGCTCGGGGAAGTGCTCAAGGCGATGCGGCGAGTTCGACACGGGGCATTGATGCTTTCGATACAGGACGGCAAGGTGGTCCAACTGGACGTGACGGACAAGAGGCGCTTCTAGCGCGGCCCCAAAAGAGCCTGAGGCGAACAATTCGGCTGACCAGACACCTGGAGGCCCTCGGGGAAACCCGAGGGCCTTTTCGCGTTAAAGAGGAGAAGGCCCTTGGCAGGCTATACGCAACGGCTGTTCGTGCTTGTGGCTGTCGTTGCCATCTCCATCGGGGCCGGTTGCGGCGGTAACGACGACTCAAGCGTGACTGACACGGGCGACGCGACCGCCTCGTCGGCAACACCGCGCACCAAACCGGTGACGTTGCGGCTTGGCTATTTCCCCAACATTACCCATGCTCCGGCACTGATCGGCGTGAAAGACGGGACGTTCGAGCAGGAACTCGGGGACCTGGTAAAGCTGGAGACTCGGACGTTCAATGCAGGCCCATCGGTCATCGAAGCGCTGTTCGCGAAGCAGATAGACATTTCCTTCGTCGGGCCGAGCCCGGCGATCAATGGTTACATGCAGTCGAACGGGGAGGCATTGCGCGTTATCAGTGGTTCAACGAGCGGTGGGGCGCTATTGATCGTACGGCCGGCCGCCAACATCGCTACAGCGAAGGATTTCGCGAACAAGAAGATAGCGACGCCCCAACTGGGCAACACCCAGGACGTTGCCCTCCGTTCCTGGCTCAAGGAGAACGGCCTGAAGGCGAAGGAACAGGGCGGGAATGTCACCGTCCTGGCGACTGAGAACGCAACGGCGCTGACCCTGTTCCAGAAGGGTGACATCGATGGTGCGTGGGTGCCCGAACCGTGGGCGACGCGTCTCATGCAGCAGGCCGGGGGCAAGATTTTCCTCGACGAAAAGTCGCTCTGGCCGGGCGGGCGCTTCGCCACGACCCAGATCGTCGTCCGGACCGATTACCTCAAGAAGAATCCCGACGTGGTGGAGGACTTCCTTCGCGCGAACGTCCGCGTCATCCAGGGCATCAACGCCGACCCCGAAAAGGCGAAAGCGACGACGAACGACGCCATCAAGGAGATTACGAACGCTGCCTTGCCAAAAGAGGTGATCGATGCGGCATGGAAGAACCTGGAGTTCACCTGGGATCCGGTCGCCTCAAGCCTGAAGGCTTCGGCAGACAAAGCATTCGCACTGGGATTTCTGGGGCTGAAGAAGCCGAATCTCTCGGAAATCTACGCACTTGCCATCCTCAATAGCGTCCTGGCCGAGCTGCAGATGCCTGCCGTGAAGGGATTCTGACCATGACCCTTGAAGCGGCATTGACCCCAAATACCGAGGGGCCGCCGAAAGTCGAAACCGCGAGCGCGCGCGTCTCGAACGCGGCCGTTACACCCGACGCACTCGAGGTGCGGGGTGTCTTCAAGCGTTTCGAAACCAGCCGTCACGACACGCTCGCACTGAGCGACATCAACCTTTCGGTGCGCCCGGGCGAGTTTGTCTGCCTGCTTGGGCCGTCGGGCTGCGGAAAGTCGACGCTGCTAAACATCATCGCCGGATTCGACCAGCCCACTTCCGGGGAGATGCTCGTGGGGGGCAACCGCGTATTCGGTCCCGGCAGAGACAGGGTGGTGGTCTTTCAAGAGGCCGCGCTGTTCCCCTGGCTGAACGTGCGTTCGAACGTAGAGTTCGGCCTCAAGCTCGCGGGAGTCTCCCGTTCCGAGCGGCGGGAGCGCGCGGAACAATACCTGAAGCTCGTCGGGCTGGAAAAGTTCAGCAAGGCGTACGTCCACGAACTCTCCGGCGGAATGAAACAGCGGGTTCAGTTGGCTCGAAGCCTCGCCGTGGATCCCGAGATCCTGCTGATGGACGAGCCCTTTGCGGCCCTCGACGCGCAGACCCGCGATGTCCTCCAGGAGGAATTGCAGGACGTCTGGCAGCGGACCGGCAAGACCATCGTGTTCGTGACGCACAACGTCCGCGAGGCGGTGCTGCTCGCGGACCGAGTTATCGTCATGTCGCCTTCGCCCGGGCGAATCAAACGCGAAATACCCATCAGCCTGGAGCATCCACGAAGCGCGGATTCACACGCGGTGGTGGACCTTGCCGCGGACATTCGCGAGGAGCTTCGAAACCCGGATCACGAGGCGAAAGCACCCGATGCGCGGTGGTCGATATGAGCGCAATGGACATCCGGCCTGGCCGAGTTTCCAGCCGCCTTCGGGTCATGCCCGGGATCCCATGGAAAGCGATCCGGGTGGCAACCTTCTACCTGGGGATCCTGGGTATCTGGAAACTCGTCGCGGAAATGGAGCTTTGGCCTTCGTACACGTTCCCTCCGCCGGAGGACGTTTTCGAAGACCTGAAGCTCAACGTGCAGGACGGAATGCTCTGGCACGCCATCGCGGCCACGATGGAGCGCATGGCGATCGGCTATTCGCTCTCGATCGTGATTGGGCTCGTCATCGGCATTTCAATGGGGAGCTTCAAGTGGGTCGATGAAACCCTTGGCAG
>JANPDX010000754.1:0-1989 GCA_031431695.1 Dehalococcoidia bacterium | reverse complement strand
CTACGAAGACGCCGGCATGCAGATCGGCTACCACTCGGCCGTCTCCATCCGGGTGATGGAACGTACGCCGGTCGAGCACTTCCGCTCGGTCGAGGTCCCTTCGGATGATTGAATCCCGGCACCGTTAAGTAGGCCATCCCGGTCATTCGCAAACGCTTCCGGTGTACCCTCAACATGGCCTCCTCCGCGCCGCCGGCCGGGCCGATACCTGAAACCCGAGGGCCCCCAATGCGCGAAGTCGCTGAACTGAACGGGGACGGCATATCCGCCGAACTCCGCGATTCGATCCACACGATCAACGAGGCGCTTGGGTCACTCGTAAGCTTCCGGCCGGTTGATTGGTCGCTCGAAGCCCGGGAAGCCTCGGCCGTAGCCCTGGACGAAGGTATCGAACTCACGCGGGAACTCGGATGCGCGATGAAGTACCCCACCGTGACGCAGGCCATCAGCCCCAACCAGGTGATGCGCGACCGGCTGGGCCTTTCTGTCATCCATCGCCCCTGCCGCACCTACCCCGGAGTCAGCCGCAACTACACCGGCAATATCGACCTCCACGTCGTCCGGGTTGCAACCGGAGGCACCTACGAAGACGCCGGCATGCAGATCGGCTACCACTCGGCCGTCTCCATCCGGGTGATGGAACGTACGCCGGTCGAGCACGCCGCGCACTTCGCTTTCCGCCTTGCGGAGCGCCACCGCCACAACGTCGTCTCCACCAGTAAGTACACCATTCAACGCGCCGCCGATGGCCTGTTCGAAGAGGTGGTCGCCGAGGTGGCGCAAGAGTATCGGAACACGACCCACAGGAAGGAACTGTTCGATTCGCTCCTCGCAAAGCTGATCATTAAGCCCGAGAACTTCGATGTGATCGTGACGCCGAACGAATATGGCGACTTCCTCAGCGACATGGTCTATGGGCTGATCGGTTCCATCGGGCTCGGGGCCAGCGCGTCATACGCGTTCACGCCCAGCCACCAGGCGACGGTTGGCATCTTCGATCCCGCGGGCGGCACAGCCCCGGATATCGCGGGAAAGGGAATCGCCAACCCATCCGGCGCCATCGAAGCCTTTGGCTACCTGCTCGAATACTGCGGCCACTTCGAAACCGGCAACCGCCTGGTCAACGCCGTCCACGACTGCATCGCCGCTGGCGAAAAGACCGGCGACCTCGGCGGCAAGTTGAACACCGTGGAGTTCACGAAGACTGTGATTACCAGGACGCTCAAACCGTAGCCGTTGGGCGGCTAACGGCGTGTCCCCATCCCCTCCAGGAAGAAACAGTGATCCCGGAAGCCAAGCCGCCGGTAAACGCGTTCCGCTGCGGCGTTTTCGATACCCACGTTCAGCGCGATCACATTGCACCCGCTCGCCCGCAGTTCTTCTGCTACCGCCGCGGTCAAGCACCCGGCAAACCCCTGACCACGGTGTTCGGGCCTCGTGAACACGCTGCCTATGGCTGCCGCGCCGTGTCGATGGCTGACCACATGCGTGCCGGCCGCGGATACCAGCTGGCCCGCTTCACGCACCCCGTAGAACACGCCCGCCACGAGGTGGTCCGGCGAGAAGCTGTTTCCGGCGTAGTCCACATAGAGGTCCAGCAGCTCGCTGGCATCGGCCGCGTCCAGGCGGACGGCCGGAATGCCGCGGTTCTGTTCCGGGAGAACGGTACGGCGCTCAAGGACCATCCTTCGCATCCGGTTGAGTCCCCGAGGGAACGTGAATCGGCGCTCGAACACCTCCCGGTGATCTTCGCGAATCGACACGAGCGTGCCGGCAGGCAGATCCATCTCATTCAAGACTGCTTCAAGTCCATCCGGGTCGCCGGCACTCATTACCACGGTGAACGCGGGGTGCCGGAGCGTAAGGCAAGCGGCGACGCTCCCAATCGAGCCGGCCCGCGCAACACTCACACTGGAGTACTGATCAAATGGAGGCTCGAGGTCGCCCAGCGCATAGACGGTCCATTCCGGTTCGGCCCCCAGGGCTTCT
>JANPDX010000753.1:0-2443 GCA_031431695.1 Dehalococcoidia bacterium | reverse complement strand
CAGTCGGTTCGGCCAAGCAAGGTGAATATGGCGGCCCGGCCGAAGAGTTCGAAGGAAACCATGGAACTGACCGGATTGCCGGGAAGCCCCAGGTGGGGGACCTGCCGGCCATCGGGTGCGCGAAACGTGCCAAAGGCGAGCGGTTTGCCGGGCCGCATGCGGACTGTCCAGAAGTCGATGGCGCCTTCGCGGGCAAGGACGTCCTTCACGACGTCAAAGTCTCCGCGAGAGACGCCGGCGGACGTGACCAGCATGTCCGCGTCGAGGCCCTCGCGAATCATCGCGGTGAGGTCTTCCACCGTGTCGTGAGCGATACCGAGGAGGCGCGGTATTCCGCCGAAGCTCGCCACCTGTGCGGCAATGGCCGGGGAGTTGGTGTCGTAGATTCGGCCGGGAAGAAGAGCATCACCGGGGGCCGTTATTTCGTCGCCGGTGGAGAGGATGGCGACGACCGGGCGGCGATACACCGCGACCTCCGAAGCCCCGATGCTCGCGAGGACGCCAACTTCGGAGGGCCGAATCACCCGGCCAGCGTGGAGGACCACGCTCCCCTGACGAATGTCTCCGGCGCGGGCGCGGACGTTGGCGCCGGGTTGGGCAGCCTTGAAAATCTCCACCGAATCGCCAGCGCGGGGAAGTTCGCCGGGGCCACGCAACACTTCGCCGGTCTCTTCGAACGGGACCACGGCGTCGGCTCCCGGCGGTATCGGCGCACCGGTCATGATGCGGACCGCTTCGCCCGGCCCCACTGGCTGTTCGTGGACATATCCGGCGGCGAGGTTGGCGGTCACTCGAAGCTGCGCTGGATGGGTTGCGGAAGCTCCTCGGGTGTCGGCGGCGCGGACGGCGTAGCCATCCATGCCTGTGTTGTCGAGCGGCGGCAGGTCGAAAGGGGCAACGATGTCTTCGGCGAGGACCTGGCCGAGGGCGGCGACGAGCGGCTTGCGTTCGATTCCCAGGCGCGAGACGAACGCGAGGATGCGCTCGCGTGCCTCTTCGACGCTGATCATGTTCGATGGGGCGGTCACCCGATGATTGTCGAGTGCTCGGCCTGTCGCTGTCGACTGGACGCAAACGGGAATGCCGCCTTTCGGCGGCATGATTGCGCGGACACTTGATGCTCGTTCAGGCGAGCCGAACGGCGAGGCAGGTGGTGGTGCGCTGTACGCCCGAGACTTTCTGGACGGCTTCGGTGATCGCGTTGCCGAGGCAATCAAGATCATCGGCTTCGATCTGGACGATGACGTCGTACGGACCGGTGACGGTGTCCACGACGGCGACGCGAGCGCCCGGATAGGTGAAGTCCTGGATTGCGGAACTGACGGTTTTCGCCTTGCCGACGTCTGTTTCGATAAGGACGTAGCCACGAACGGCCATTGGAGCCTCCTTAACCTCCGCTGCGCGGGGACTCATCTTTCTGCGGGGCGATGAGACTGTCAAGGAGGGAACAGGGAACGGGGAACGGGGAACAGTCTTGCCTAGAATTGCTGACGATCTGAGTCCCCGCCTTCAGGCCGGTGGCAATTCATAGCTCAGCGCTAGCTCACCGTTTTTCGAACCACCGGATACGGTCACGGCGAGCCGGAATTCGAACTGGCCGATAAAGCAGAGTGCTTCGGCGCCTGTGCGGCAGTAGTAAATCGAGGCTGTCGCGGTGAGGGTGGCCGCGCCCTCCTTCAGTTCGACTGGCACCGGAAGCGTGATTGCCGGGTCGTCGGACGACCAGGTGACGGCCCGTTCGCCGAGGCTCAGGACAGCGGGGTTGGACGAACCGAACTCGATTTTCGAGGGGGCGGAGCCGTTGAGGTGGAAGCTGGGCGGAGTCGAAATGGTGACCCGGAGGTTGGTCGCGCCGGGAGCGACCGTTGCGGCCGGCAGTTCGACTTTCGTGAGGCGGCCCGGAGCAGTGGTGGCGATGGCGGCGAGGTTGGTGAGCGTCAGCGTGGAGAGTTGGCCATTCGCGGGATCGAAGATCCTGACCAGGTGGTTGTTGGTATCGGCGATGTAGAGCTGCCCGTTGGCGACGGAGAGTCCTCCGGGTTCGTCCAGCCTCGCCATCCCGGCCGGGCCGTCTGACCAACCGCGCACGCTTCCGGTGGCGGTGCCGACCTGCCGCGAGGTGAGGTCGTACACGCGGATGCGATGGTTGTAGGTGTCGGCGATATAGAGCGCGCGGTCGTCGTAGGCAACGCCCTGGGCGTGCTGGAACTCGGCTTGCTGGCCGAGCCCGTCGTTGTCGCCATAGGCGAAGAGGCCGGTGCCCACGAGCGTGCCGACGAAGTCGTCGCTGGAGACAGCAACCTGGCGAAGCGAGCTTGATTCGGGGTCGACCCAGTAGAGGGTTTGTCCGTCGGTGGTGATGCCGGAAGGCTGGGCGAGCGTGGCCATGGTGCGGCGTTGGCCGTTCGCTATGCCTTCGCGGCTGGTGCCAGCGAATGGCGAG
>JANPDX010000752.1:0-1576 GCA_031431695.1 Dehalococcoidia bacterium | reverse complement strand
CGGCCTGCGACGGCGTCAACTCGACGGGCCGCAACGACACCGCCTCGCCGTCCCACGGCCAAAGCTGGATCGACTTGCCTTCCATCAACCGGACCTTGTGCTGGTAATACAGCTCGGCCATCCGCGTCAGCTCTTGCTTGGCGGGCGGGAGGTCGTTCTCGTTGACCTTCAGCAATCGGGCGAGCACTTCCTTCGAGCGCTTACGAATCGCGTCGGGAAATTGCTTGGCGCTGGAGAGATGCCACAGGTAGGGGATCACGCGTTTGTCGTCCCGGCGTTCGACGATGTCGAGCAGGGTGAGGCGCAGGTCGAGATCGCGGGCGTCCTTGTCGTTGGCGGGCTTGAAGATCTCCAAATAAACGGGAACCGTCTCGGGGTCCATCCGCAGCAACATCTCGCGGTAACGCCCCGCCAGCGGCTTGCCGAACTCGACGCGCAGCCCCTCGACGAGGTACGGGACCGCCCGCTGCTTCGACAGGGCGAGCTGCACGAACGCGAAGGCGCGCTCCTCTTCGGTCTCGGCGTTGAGCTGCTTCATGAACTTCCGGATGCGATCCGGCGCGCTGAGGTGCTTCTCGACCGCCTTGGTCACGCGCTCGATGAGTTCCTCGACGTCTTTCTCCGCGTCCTTCTGCAACGGCTTGTGGTCGTGCCATTGCTTCACCTGCCTGAGCCGTAGAAACGCGGACAGCCCCTTGACCTCTGCCAGCTTGACGAGCTCCTTGTCAACCTCCTCGGCTGGGTCCTCCTTGAAGCCGTTCGGGGGATTGGGATCCTTGCCGAGCATGCGCTTGAGGTGGAGGGCGGCGAAGCCGAATTTGCCGAGGTCCATCTCGAAGTTGATCGCCGCCCAGTAGCTGAAGGTCTTGTTGGATGTCTCCCAGGGCCGAAGAAAGAGAAGGTATTCTTTCTCCGCGTTCTTGGCGAGGGCGTCCCACTTGGCCTTGGAGATGGCGTCCATCTCGAGCTTTTCCTGCCCGCGCACGCTGGACAGGGCGGCGACGATGAGGATGGCGAAAGCGAGCAGACAACGCAGACGGATAATGAACATGGGTCACCTCTACGTTTGGCCGCTATGGATTTGTGGCATCCGATTGTTCAGCCCGTTTCATGAAAAGCACAACGGAGCCGTAAACGGCCCCTTCCAGATCGCACAGCTCGTGTTCGATATCTTCCCTGTTGCCGAGTTTGCTCGTCCAGCGGCCAGTTGGGAGTTGGCGAGCCGCGTGTTTCGGAACGCCCTGCGCGTTGGCGAACAAGGCAATCTTCGCAGAGTTCTGTTCGAGTGCTTCGCTGGAACCACGGCACGAAACCGACTGTTGTAAACGCCAGTTGAAACGCGTCAACCGTCATCTCTCTTGGCACGTTTGTTGGCCAGCGGCCTTCGCCGAATTCATCGGGCCACCACCAATCATCGGTGATGCCGACCGCCCACGCAATGCAATTGTATTCGTCATCCTTGGGACTTGTGATTCGGTACTGCTTGCCGGCAAGTCCAGGGAAGACCATCTCAATCACGTTCACCATGATAGCCGTGCTCCTTGCCCCAGCGCAGCCAGGCCGCGCTCAGCTGGCG
>JANPDX010000751.1:0-1509 GCA_031431695.1 Dehalococcoidia bacterium | reverse complement strand
AACTATAAAACCGTGTATCGCAGGTTCGAATCCCGCCCCTGGGACCACTTTCGGCCCGTTGCCCGTCGCTTGCAGCCAGCTTACGACCGGCGATGCGAGCCTTGCAATTGCCAAGGTGGCAACACCTGCGGGGTGGGCACTCGCCCTGCTCTAGACTCGCCTCGAACCATCACAAGACGGGATTGCCTACTCGTCGCGGTCTCATGATGAGGCAGTCGCTCGCCCTTGCGGAAGAAGAACTGCGTACCTTCGCGCGAGACTTTCGTCCCGGGCTTCGTCCGATAGCATCTTGGCAGTGAATACGCGATCCAATCGCCTGTTTGTCGCTCTCGTAGTCGCGGCTTGTCTACCGGTTTTCGCGGTGCTCGCCGTCGTGACCCGAATGGCACACGACGCGCGCACGGCTTGGCCCGCACGCGATTGGACGGACCTGGTATGCATGCGACTCGCCGGCATTTCTGCTGACGAGCTGCTCCACGTTTTCGCTGTAATTGCAGGCTTCACGGCGGTAGTTGGCACCGCCGTCGGCATCGCTGCCGCCGCAGTAACATCTGTGCGAACGCACCGAATGGTCCGAATGGGAACTGTCGCCGAGGTTGGCGACCCTGAACTGCTCCTGCGGCTCGCCACGCGGGCTGGCATCAGGCGGATGCGCGTGCTGGATCAGGCTGAGCCGACTGCCTACACGTCGGGCTATATTTGGCCCACCCTGACCCTATCGACCGGGCTTCTCACGCGCCTCGGCGGGTCCGAGTTGGAGGCACTGCTCCTACATGAGGCTGCGCACATCCGACGCCGAGACCCGCTACGAATGCTGATCGTCACGTGTATCGCCAGCGCATTCGTCATCGCGCCACTTGTACGTCAGGCCGCCAAATCGTTTCGAATTGCCCGTGAAATCGATGCTGATAGGTGGGTCGTGCGGCGAATGGGCTCGCCATCGGCGCTCGCCTCCGCATTGTTGGCCGCTTCGCCAATCGCGCCAGGAGGAACAACCGCTGGCTTCTCAGACGAACTGGCTGCGCGCGTCGCCTCTCTCGAAGGGAGAGAATACACGAGCCGCGACGGTCATCGAATGATGTCACTCCTTGGTTCGACGGTCGCGCTGTTGTTCATGTCAGCGGGTGCATTCGTTGTCGCCGCTGCCGTACTCGATCCCCACATTCTCCACATTTGCGGCTAGCCTCGTTCCGAGTCTCGGAGCTTTCTCAGGCGAGCAAGCGTCGCCGCGTCCGCTCCATCGATCTCGTGAACGAATTGAGCGAGGGCAACATCGCCGAAGTCAGCAAGTATTCGCTTCACCCGGTCCTTTGCCGTTCGATGCAGGAATTCGTTTTCCGAGAGTCGCGCCTCATATATGTGGGCGTTGCCCTTGGGGCGACGGCGCAGCAGTCCCTTCTCCGTGAGCCGGTTCATGATCGTCATGATGGTCGTGTAAGCAGGAGCAGAATCTCCGATTCGTTCGCTGATGTCGCGGCCCATCAACGGGCGTTCGGCCTTCCACATGAT
>JANPDX010000750.1:0-2014 GCA_031431695.1 Dehalococcoidia bacterium | reverse complement strand
CGTTCCTTCAGGCATCGAGTCGATAAGCCAGGAAAGGAGGGCAACCGCTTCGCGGGAATCGGTGAGCTCATGAACGTTGTCAACCACCAGGAGCACCGGCGTTGTGTTCGCCGCAACCACCCTGGTGAGTTCAGCGTTGAGATACGCCCGCAGGTCGCTCGTCTTGGATGCCGTCGCCGGGGGCTGAAAGTCCGGGGATCCGGAAAGGGCGATGCCAAGTTGGTGCGCAAACACCTCCGGAGAGCCCGACGAAACGTCAAGGGTGAGCCAGCGAATCGTGAAGTCCAGTTCGCTGGTGAATTGGGCCAGCAGCGTCGTCTTTCCAGAACCCGCCGGGGATTCGAGGATGGTGACACCGTTGCCGATAGCGGCATGGAGCTGCGATTTCAGCCGGATGCGGTCTACGACTCGCCCGGGAAGCCTGGGACTCGTGGTTCGGCTCGTTTTGTACATCGAACTTCCGCCCCCTGCTATGGCGCACTCGCCAAGGGTGCCCTGAATCGTACAGTCTCCCGCCCGCGGATGCCATATGAAAAGTGACGAACCTTGACCGTTGTATCGGGCCTCGTGCTATGGTCGGAGGAACCCAGCGCCCCCGCGGTTGGTGAGTTTATGACACGTTGGCTCCTTGTCGCCGCCGGCTTTGCCGGAATGTTGGCCGTTTTGTTAACAAGCCAGAGTGAGTCAGTAGGTGCCGCAGGACTGTGCGTGACGAACAATGGGTCGGTCTCTTCTGGGGAATCACAACTCCTCGCCGGTTTGAACTCTTGGAGATCGTCAGCACTCGGCCAGCCCGCGATGGGCAATTCCGCGCCTGCAAACCATGCGGCACAAGTCCTTGCCGAGGCGCTGGTTCAAGGCACCGCTAACGGCCACATAGATTCATCAGGTCGCAGCTGGGCAGACCGACTCAAGGACTGCGGGTACCCGGCAAACCTTGTGGCGTTCGGTTCGGGAGAAGCTGTCGCTGCATTTTCGACGACCGCTCCCGGAGGAAACGCCAGCGACGCACTCGCATCGATGACGTCGACTCAGCCGGGCCACCAAAACGGGGCACAGGCACCCGTACCCTGGGCATGTTCGGGCGTCGGATTCGCCAGCAGCACGAGCGGCACGGTAAGACACGCATGGGTCATCGTCGTGGCGAGCGCCGCTTCCAGCACCGCCTGCCCGCAGCAGGTCGCCAGCATGCCAGCAAGCCCTTCCCCAAGTGCGTCCGCGTCGCCATCGTCCTCTGCGACCTCTTCCCCAACCGCAACCAAGACGCCGACCCCAATCCCAAGCCCAACTCCCGGCCCGGTCGGGGTGACGGTGGCCTTCTACCCCGGCTGGAACCTTGTCGTGCTCCCCGCCGGACCGGTCTCCGCAATCCTCTTCCGCGCGAAAGGATGCTATCGGGCCGTCTATCAACAACAAGGCTCCCAGTGGTTGCGCTACTCGCCCGATGTCCCGCCCTATGCGAACAACCTCAAGACGCTCAACGGCGGCACCTACTGGGTAGAAGGTACCGCCGAGAATTGCGGATTGGTTCAGCTCTGACCCTATAGGGACGACGGCAACGCAACAAACCCTGCCGAAGTCGCAATCCCCACTCCGAGCGCGCTAAGCCCGCCAATGCATACGAGGGCTATCAGCGCAAGAATCAGCCCGTACTCGGCGAGTCCCTGGCCGGCCTCGCTCCCGCATTCGCCACGCCACTGCAGCAATTTCGTCTTCAGCCGATTCATCACCATGTTCATCTCCTGGCGGATTCTCTCCCTGTTCCTCAGTTCGGCAAGAATACCCGCCGGGAACCGGCGATGCAGGAGTCGAATCCGTTGCTCGACGGTGACGATTTACCGTCACGTTACACAGCGTTCTTGGAGATCGAGGCGCAAACGTCCATCGGCGCATCAGTGATTATCGTCTCAACCCCAAGGCGGAAAAGCCGCTCCACAGCCTCGGCCATCCCTGCCTGCCCCCGCCGGATAGTCCACGCGGAAAGCGAGCAATTCTCGGCCCTAAGCCGATCGCC
>JANPDX010000749.1:0-8744 GCA_031431695.1 Dehalococcoidia bacterium | reverse complement strand
GGCGCTCGTCGCTGGAGACCGCCAGGTCGACACGGGCTTGCTGGCGGACCTGGTGGGCGTGGGCCGCAAGAAACTGAAGATGGGGACACCGGACGAGGTGTTCGAGACCACCGGTTACCGGGTCGGCGGGGTCGCTCCGGTGGGCTGGCCCAAGCCCTGCGACACTGTGGTCGATGAGAGTTTGCGACGGTTCGAACAGATCTGGGCCGCGGCGGGAGCTCCCAACGCGGTATTTCCGGCACGGACCGGGGACCTGGTGGCGGCAGTCGGTGGACAATGGGCCCGCATCGTGAAGGAACCATCATGACAGAGGCGAAAGTGGCCACGGTTTCGCGAACTCGGCTGCCGGCCATTGTGTTCGCCATGCGGCCGTACCAGTGGCCGAAGAACGTGATTGTGTTCGCGGCACTGGTGTTTTCGGCGGGCGACGCATGGCGCGCTTCGGACCTCGATACACTCTGGCCGCTACTCTGGCGGACGGCCGCACTTTTCGGATTGTGGAGCATGGTGGCGAGTGCCACCTACCTGGTAAACGACGTTCGCGACCGCGAAAACGACCGGCTACACCCGCGCAAGTCAAAGAGGCCAATCGCCAGCGGCGAACTGAGCGTTTCGACTGCGCTGGCCGTCGCGACGCTGCTCACGGCCGTGGCGCTCCCACTCGCCTTCGCGCTCGATACAACGGCTGGCGCCATCCTGGCGGGATACGCCGTGGTGATGGTGCTTTACAGCTACGGGCTGAAGTCGGTCGCCATCCTGGACATCATCATCCTGACGGGCGGCGTGGTTGCGCGAGCGTCGGCTGGAGCGACCGCCATCGATGTCGAGATTTCGCCCTGGCTGTATGTGTGTTCGAGCTTCGCGGCGTTGTTCTTTGCGACGAGCAAGCGCTGGGCCGAGTACCGCCAGCTCGGACCGGAAGCGGCCAGCCACCGCCCATCGCTCGCGGGGTACTCGGGCGAACTGTTGAGCCAGCTCCTGACGATAACCGCGGCCGGAGCGCTGCTGAGCTACGCGCTCTACACGATTGAGTCGTCACATGTCCCCAGTGACGGGGCGATGGCACTGACCGTCCCCTTTGTGGCGTTCGGGCTCTTCCGCTACCTGTTGCTGCTGAACGGCGACCGGCGCACCGAAGCGCCCGACCGAATCGTCTTCACCGACCCGCAGATCGTGTTAGCTGTGCTGGGGTTCGTTGCCATGGCGCTCACGGTGCTAATCGCCAAGAGTTAGCGCGGGCGTTACTGGCCGCCGGTCCCGACCGGCGCGCCCGCGAGCTCCGGGTGGCCGCTCCAGGCCCAGCCGTACATGGTCTTGCTGACGCCCATGAGCATCCCGAACAGTGCCTGCGGGTGGATGAAGGTGTTCGTGCCGTCCGGGCGGCCTTCACCGGGCGCATAGCGCAGGTGGTTCGCTTCCAACCGGCGTTCCAGCGCCGGTACGTCGTCGGTCTCGATGTAGCACATGTACAGGGAGTTGCCGCGCTTGCGGTAGAAACGGTCCATCGCCCCGCTGCCTTCGTAGGTCTGCACCACCTCGACGCGGTCGAGGCGGTTTGGCGGGTCGAACAGGGTCAGGGTGCCCTCATAGCCGTAAAGCTTCGAACCAATCGGACAGAACTTCGAAGCGTCGAGCTCGAAGAGGTCAGTGTAGTAGTCGTTCGCGGCTTCCCAGTCGGCGACGGGATTCGTTACCTCGTAAACACAGCGAATGTGGCCAACGTACTCACGCGGCTCCTCCTGGACGAGGACGGTAGGCATGCCGAATCGGGTCTCGGCCAGGTAGAGGCGGCCCTTCTCATCGACGGCCGGGCACTTCTTGCCCTCGATACGTTTCGCAAGCGCTGCCAGGTCTGGGGTGGAAAAGCCAACGCCGTAGAGGCCCTGGCCCCAGGCATCGCGGAAGTCCTGGATTGGGCCGGGGCCGGCTGGCTCAAGGAACTCGAAGAGCGAGCGCCCGGCCTGGACAGTGGTGCGATGGGCGTTCAGGTGACGCGAACCGTCCTCACCAACCTGTTCGGCTCCGAAGACTGCCGCCCAACGCTCGACGGCGGCCTTTCGGTCGGGGACGACTATCTGGATGCGATCGACGTAGCTGAGCATGCGAAACCCTCGGCCGGTGGTGCGGCGAGTATGGATGAACGGTGGCTGAGGGACAAAACAAAGGCGGCGCAGATGCGCCGCCTTTGTCGTACTAGTTGGGGGCCAGCCTCAGGCTGATTCGGCCTGCGGGTTGATGACCGGCAGATCGACTTCCTGGCCGCCGCGTGTCAAAAGCAACGGGCGAACCCGGGCCGTAACGCTTTCCGCGTTGACAACACACTTCTTGACATCAGTGCGGCCGGGAATCTCGTACATCACTTCCATCAACGTCTCTTCGAGGACCGTGCGGAGGCCGCGAGCGCCGGTCTTGTGCTTTATGGCTGTCTCGGCAATAGCCCTCAGTGCGTCGTCGGTGAAAACGAGTTCAACGCCATCCATCTGGAAGTAACGCTGGTACTGCTTGATGAGCGCGTTCTTCGGCTGGGTCAGGATTTTGATCAATGATGCCTCGTCCAGTGTCTGGAGCCCGACGACCATCGGCAAACGTCCGACGAACTCGGGAATAAGCCCGAATTCGAGCAGGTCGTCGTGGGTGACGTGCATCATCAGTTGGTCTTTGCGCTGGCTGCCACGGAAACCGCGTGTGGCCTGGAAACCGAGGCGGACGTGGTCCCGCGTGAGGCGTTTTTCGATGTGGTTTTCGAGCCCTTCGAAGGCGCCACCACAGATGAACAGGATGTTCGCCGTGTTTATCTGGAGGAAATCCTGGTGGGGGTGCTTGCGGCCACCCTGCGGGGGGACGTTCGCAACGCAACCTTCGATGATCTTGAGGAGCGCCTGCTGCACGCCCTCGCCAGAAACATCGCGCGTGATGCTCGGGTTGTCGGACTTGCGGGCGATCTTGTCGATCTCGTCGATATAAATGATTCCGCGCTCGGCCTTCTGAATATCGAAGTCGGCGGCCTGGATGAGGTGCAGGAGGATGTTTTCGACATCCTCGCCGACGTACCCGGCCTCGGTGAGAGCGGTGGCATCGGCAATCGAGAAGGGGACATCGAGCATTTTCGCGAGGGTCTTGGCGAGGTAGGTTTTGCCTACGCCGGTCGGCCCAACGAGGAGGATGTTCGACTTCTCGAGCTCGATATCCTGCTCGGCTGCCGCGCCAATACGCTTGTAGTGGTTGTAGACGGCCACGGAGAGGACTTTCTTGGCCTGCTCCTGGCCGATGACGTATTCCTCAAGGTGCTCGAAGATGCCCTTCGGCGGCGGGATGCGCGAGGAAACGGCGGAGGCGCCCTTGGCGGTGGCGGCGGTTGCACCGCCTCCGCTCTCTTCGTCGATGATCTCGCGGCAGAGGTCAACACACTCGTCACAAATGTAAACCGCACCGGGGCCGGCGATCAGACGCCGGACCTGGTCCTGGTTTTTTCCACAGAAAGAACAGTGGTATTGGACGCGGTTGGTGCGGTTGGTGGCCAAGTTGCGTGTCCCCTTCGTCTACTTCGTGTCAGCGGGCCGCGTAAGCAGCTCATCGACGAATCCGTAGTCTTTCGCGCCCTGCGCATCGAGATAAAAATCGCGGTCAAAGTCACGCGTGACTCGTTCCACGGGCTGTCCTGTGTGCGAAGCAATGATGTTTCGGATGATTTCGTTGTTGCGAAGGATCTCCTTCGCCGCTATTTCAATATCGGACGCTTGACCGCGCGCACCACCAAGCGCCTGGTGCATATGCACAGTTGCGTTGGGAAGCGCGAAGCGCTTGCCCTTGGCGCCAGCGCAAAGGAGCACGGTCGCCATCGAGGCGGTTTGCCCCACGGCAATGGTAGAGACGGCCGGTTCGATCAGCTGCATGGTGTCGTAAATCGCCAGACCAGCGGTGATAACACCACCCGGCGAATGGATATACATGCTGATGTCGCGTTCCGGATCCTCGCGCTGGAGGTAGAGGAGCTGGGCAACGATCAGGTTCGCTACGTGGTCATCGATGGGCGTGCCAAGGAAGACGATTCGTTCCTTGAGCAAGAGCGAGAAGATATCGAAGGCCCGCTCGGAGCGCGGTCCGGACTCAATGACTGTCGGGATCATGTCGTAAACGAGCGGGTGAATCGACGGGCCGCTAGTCATTCTTTGGCTCCTCCTGTAGTTCGCCGCGAGCGATCGCCGCGAGACGGTCTAACGTCTTGCGCGAAAGAAGGTTGCGGCGAATCGTCGCAACCCCCTCGTCGCTGGCGAACATCTGGCGGAACCGGGGCGCGTCGTCACCCATCGGGGCTACGAGCGAATCCAGCTCCTCTTCTATTTCTTCGGCTGTTACGGCCAGACCTTCAGCCTCCGCGATCTCGCTGAGGACCAAAGATCGGCGCACGCGAAGGTCCGCGGCATCTCTCCAGGTCTCCCTGAACTCGGCTTCGCTCCGGCCTACGGTGCGCAGATAATTTTGGTATTGCGCTTTGTCGTTGCCGGTTGCCTCGCCGATCAGGTGGTCGATCTCGTGTTCAACGAGCAGCTTCGGGTATTCGAGGGTCGCAACTTCCACAAGTTTCTCAACCGCTTCATTACGGAACTTGGTTGTGGCGCTGTCTTCGAGGGACTTGAGGATGTCGGAATGGAGACGCGTACGCAGCGCTTCGAAGTTCTCGAACTCCTCCGCGTTGATCGTTGCCGCGAACTCATCATCGAGGATGGGAAGGTGCTCTTCCTTCACTTCCCGGATATGCAGGGTGAATTTGGCTTCCTGGCCCTGGAGGCGTTCGACGCGGAAGTCTGCTGGAACGGTGAGTGAGAATTCCTTTGTCTCGCCCTTAATCATGCCAAGGAACCCGTCGGCCAGGCCGGGAAGGAAGAGGGCTTGCTCTTCCCTGAGCGGAAATTCGGCGTTTTCGTCCTGGAGGAACTGGACGCCATCGGCTTCGCCTTGGACGTCGGCGATGAGCACATCGTTCCACTGCACTGGGCGATCCACCGGCACTTGCGTGGCGTGACGCCGTTGCAGGAGCAAGATCTGCTCGTTGATCACCTCGTCGGTGACTTCCACGGCATCGGGCTCGACCCGGATCGACCGGTAGTCGTTGAGCTGGACACTGGGCCGAACCGGGACGATGGCCGTGAACTTCACGGGCTCGAGTTGGTCGATTTCCAGTTCCGGCTGACCGATGGCATCGATGTCTTCGCTCTCGATGGCCTCGTTGTAGGCGGCGGGAACCAGTTTATCGAGGGCTTCACGAATAAGCCCCTCGCGGCCCACGGCACGTTCAACGATGTTGCGCGGCGCCTTGCCGGGCCGGAATCCAGGAAAGCGGTTTTTCTGGGCGATGCGCTTGTACGCGGAATCGAGGGAGCGTTCAAGCCGATCCTCGTCAATTTCGATTTGGAGTTGCACTCGGCTCTCCGGGAGCCGTTCAAGAGTTACCTTCACAGTTGGTTCGCAAACCTCCGAATTTGAGTATAGCAAACCTAACGGCCCGTGCCGGAAGCCAGGCGTAATAGCAGGAGATTGTTAGCGATGGATTTCGCGGACTGGCGCAGGTGTCCCCCCGCTTACGCTCGCTCAGGCTCGATCAACCGATGGACTCTCCATGCTGGCGCCGTGCTGGTATCGCTGTTGCCTCACCCATCCGATCGCTGTCGCTCGCGGCTCGCTTGTTGGTTAGCGGCGAGCGTTCTGGCGGCGGTCGAAGACGTCCACCAGGGCATCGCCGAGCAAGTTCCACGAGAAGAAAAACAGGATGACCGGGCCAGCGCCAACGAAGAGCAGATACGGATAGTCGTTGAAGAGACGGGTGCCGTTCACATCGCCGATCAGATTGCCGAAGCTGGCCGCAGGTTCGTCAATCCCCAGGCCGAGATAGCTAAGCGCAACTTCGGCCCCAGCAATTCCCGCCATGCCCGAACTGAGCCCGACCAGGAAGAGCGGCATCACGCCCGGCAGGATGTGCCGGAAGAGAATTCGCGGGGTCGAAGCGCCCATGCTTTCGGCGGCCGTGACGTATGACTGCTCGCGGATGGCGAGGACCTGGCTGCGAACGATCCGGGCGCTTCCGAGCCAGGCGAAGGGGACAGTCGCGAGCGAAATGATGCCGAACTTCACCAACACTTTGGCGTCGTCACCGAGGAAGGTGTGGTCTTCGAGCCAAAACGACCAGATGTTAATGCGCGAACGGAACGCGGCCGTTATCGCAATCATCAAGAGCAGCGTCGGCATTCCCGAGAGGATTTCCCCGGCACGGTTGATCACGGTATCGATCCAGCCGCCTCGATAGCCGGCCAGCAGGCCCAGCCCGAGGCCGAGGAACAGACCGCCGCTTAGCGTGATGATTATCGTGAAGATGATCGTTGTGCGTGCCGAATACAGGACGCGTGTGAACAAGTCCCGGCCCAGCTTGTCCGTGCCGAAGATGTGGTCGGAGGTCGGCGATTGATAGCGTTCCTCGACGGTGAGTTGCTGGTCATTGAGCCCGTATGGCGCGATCAGCGGGGCGAACAGTCCGCAGGCGTAGAAAATGAGCAGGTAGGCGATAGCCACCATCGCCACTTTCTTGCGCAGGATGTCGCGGACCGTGCGGAAGCGTTTCGGCTCGGGCATCTGGGCGGTGGAAAAGTCTTCCCTGGAAGCCATGGATGCGGTCTCGCTAACCACGAGTCGACCCCACCCGGATTCTCGGGTCGATAAATCCGTAGATGATGTCGATGACCACATTGGCGAAGACGAAGAGCGTGGAGCCGAAGAGCACCAGTGCGAGGATTACGTCGTAGTCCGGAGCGAGTACAGCGGCAAGAGACTCGCGGGCGATGCCCGGGATTCCGAAACTGGTCTCGATGAAAATGGAGCCTCCGGCGATGCCCGGGAGCGAAAGGCCGATCACGGTGACCATCGGCAGGAGGGCGTTTCGCGTGATGTGGGAAATGATGATCGTGCGCTCGCGAAGGCCCTTAGCGCGGGCGGTGCGGATGTAATCCTCGCCGAGGACGCTGATGACCGATGCGCGCATGAACCGCGCTATGCCGGCCACACCCGGAAGCGACATGACCATGATTGGCACAATCATGTTGGGGCTCCAGACGCCGCGATAGCCGAGGTCAACAAGCCCAAGCTTCACTGCGAAGAACCACGCCGCGAGAGTCGAAAGCACATAAACGGGAATCGCTTCGAGGGCCAACCAAAAGGCGATGGTCATCGGATCGACGAAGGTGCCCCTCGCCAGGGCGGCATAAATCCCCACCGGGATTCCCAGGCCGAACGTGATGATGAGTGCCACCAGGCCCAACTGCGCGGAGACCAACACCTTCGGCCAGATCACCTCGCTGGCGGTGAAGTCACGATGGCGGGTAGATACGCCCAGGTCGCCATGGGCGAGATTCTCCATGTACTTCACGTACTGCACATACACGGGCTTGTCGTATCCGTACTTTTCTTTGAGTACACGCGCCTGCTCTTCCTGGTAGCGCTGGCCGAGAATCGCATCCACGGGATCGCCGGGGGCCAGGCGCATCATGAAGAACACGATTACGGAAATCAGAAAGAGCACGGGGATGGCCCAGAGCATCCGGCGAATGATGTATCCGGTTAGCCCTGGGCCCATCGGTTAGTCCTTTATATCGACGTAGCGGTACTTGGGAATGGTCATCGAGGCGGACGGGAGGTCCTTGACGCAGGATTTGACTAATTGGTGCGCAACCGGCCAGAACGTTGGAATCACCGTTGCGTCGTTAAGGATCTTTTGCTCAGCCTCGATGTACAGGCTGAAGCGTTTGGTACGGTCCTGTTCGATCTTTGCCTGGGAAAGCAGCCGGTCGACATCGTCGTTCTTGTACTTGATGTAGTTGAGCTGGCTATCGCTGGCAAAGAGTTTGCCGAGGAAGTCTTCGGGATCCGGGTAATCGGCGGACCAACCGTCGGAGTGCATCTGGAACTGGCCCTTGCGTTGCTCGCGAAGGAAGGCCGAGGAATCGACGGCCTGGAGCTCGATGTCGATGCCGAGGTTATCGGACCAACCCTTCTGGATGGCGACCAGCAGGTCGCCGGGGGCTGCGCCCGAGCCGCTAAAGGTGAGGACCACACGGGGCAGTTTGCCCGCGTACTTCGATTCCTGGATCAGTTGCTTTGCCTTGCTTACGTCGTAAGGGTAGCTCTTCACACTGGCCGAATAGCCCGGCATTTCCGGCGGAAGGAAGCCGTCGGCGACGCGGTAGGCGTTGTAAAGCAGGACGTTGTTGATTGTCTCCCGGTCGATCGACATGGCGAACGCCTGGCGGACCTTCAGGTCATCGAACGGTGGCTGGCCGGGATTGAGGGTGAAATAGAAGACGGCCATTTCGGGCACTTCGCGGTAGTCCTTGCTCAGCGGGCTGGAGCCGGACTTCACCGCATCGAGTTGCGTGGCAGGGAAGCCTCCGATGTGGATCTCATCGTTTTCGTAGCGCGTCAGGATCGAGCCGCCGGCCAGTTCGAAAACGACCTGGTCGAGCTTGGGCGCGCCGAGGTGATAACGGTCGTTCTTCACGAGGACGATCTTTTCGGCGGGCTTGAACTCCTTGAGTTTGAACGGTCCGGTCCCGTTCGGAGTCTGCGTCCAGTTACGCGGGTTCTTCTCGATGGTCTTCTTATCGACAACGAATGCCACCGGATAGGTCAGTTCGGAGAGGAAGAAGTCGGACGGCTCAACGAGGTCGATCTGGAGGGTGGTCTGGTCGATGACTTTGACA
>JANPDX010000748.1:0-3415 GCA_031431695.1 Dehalococcoidia bacterium | reverse complement strand
CGATTAGGAATCTTTGGCGGCATTTCTTGCTCAGGCGGCATCCAGAAGCTCAGGAGCTGGCTCTCCAACGGCTGGCGGTACCGCTTCAGTGCTACGAGCGCTCGATGTCATGTTGTAGCGGTCGAGAGCGGCGGCGACGCCGGCCTGCCAGGTCCCGAACTTCCTGGCGATGGCGCGGTGCGACGGATTGGGGGGCCGGAGGTCTGAGCGCCGGACGTCCCTTCCCAGTACGTCGTGCAGCCTGGATAGTTCGATGAGCATCTGTTCGGCGGAACGTGGCCGGCGAACCCGGCGCTTCGGATTACCAACGTCTCCCTTGGAATGGGAGTTGCCCTTCAGGGTTTCCTTCGCGTACTCCGTCATTGATGCAAAGAGTTGCAGGTTCGCGAGGGAATTATTGGAGCGGTCGTGGTCCCTGTGGGCGACCACCTCTGCGGGCTCGAGGTACCTTCCCCAGTGAGCTTCCATCACCAAACGATGAAGGAGCACATACCCGCTCCGTGTGTGCGGATGCCCGGGTACGAGCCGCAGGTGATAGCCGTCGCCATCAACCGTCTCACCGCCGTTCGGGAGATGTTTGCCGGCGGGCGAGCCACGTGGTCGCCTCGGAACACCTGCTTCGATCAGCGCGCGCCTAACGCTCTCGCTGGACATGTTCAGTCGGGCGGCGATCTCGGCGAGGGTGAGATTTTCGGAGACGTACAGAGTGCGGAGTACTGATGCCAGGTCGGGAGTCATTTGGTGCCTCATGCATATGAGGCTGACACGCCTTCGTCTACTTCCAGGTTACCCCATCGGCTCATGTAACCGCCGTCACGTGTTGGGAGCCGCTGGTGGAACGGCTTCAGGGAGCCCGTCGGACGAGGTTATTCCCGAGCGAAAAGAAGCGGTCCGTGCGAATTTTACCAAGCACGGTATAGGCCCAAGAGCTTTGGTCGAACCTGGTAGATGGCGATTTACCGCGGAAAATGGCCCGAATAGATTCAAAATCCCATGAAAAGTGAACACCAAAGTTTTACAGAAAGTGGGGGGGTAGCGGCGGGATTTTGTAAACACCTAACACGCGTTTACCACGAGATCTACCACGAACTCTGGAGTCTGCCGGACCGAAGGGCTGCGCAGACGGTACATCGACGCCCCGAGGGGCAATCGTTGAGGATGCCTGGCGACATGGGCACCCAGTCTTCCCAACGGTGCGTCACCGACCCCTGGTCGTAAACGACCCACGGTCACTCATGTACTCCACCCTCGTCCGGTCCGTGGCTGCTCGTACACCCGTACACCATAGACCAGGAGCGAGGGTCTAGCCGAAGTGCGCCAAGAACATGACGACGTGGAAAAGCCTGACAGTGAGCTCGGAGGAGGAAGTCAGCCATAGACACCAAAAGCAGCCTGTAGCGCCCTTATAGCGACGCTTGTGCTCCCATCGCTACTCGTACAGTGACGAGGTGCCTACCGTTGACCAACCATTGCCCGCATTGCCCCCGTAACAGACGGCATCGATAGACTGGTGAGCCATTGAGGGATGTGCGTCCAGCTCACTAGTGTCATATATGTCGCCTGCCTTGTATGGGCATGTTCTCTGGGATTTGTTGCTGGGCTGGAAGTGGCGTGTACCTTGGCCGACTGAAGTAGCGAAGAGGCGTCTCCAGTAATATCCGTTTCCTTTGCCTCCAACACCATCACGAGGACCTTCAGACATGGCTCTGTGAGCTCACCAGATGCCCGTAGCGCCGTGCTAGGTAGAAAGTGGACTCCCCTTGGACGTTCTAGCGACGTTAGTACTGCTGTTAGAGATATGAGCACAAATCTGATCACCTGATGTAACGCACAGATTATGCCTGTTGTAGTCACTAAGGCGACCACGATTAGGGTCGGAGATGTCGCCTGACGTTGAGCGATGTCTCTCTCCGGGTGCAACGCGCCGAAGGCACCAGCCGCGGAGGGCTCCGGCCTCGGGCGCACTTGCGCGCCGGGAGGTAGGACAGCGATGCGCTACACCGATGAGGAAACAGTGCTGATATCGCATCAGGAACTCTGCCACTGTGGACCGCCAGGCGACCTCGAAGGGCGAAAGCTCGCGCTCGGTGTCGAAGGAGATTGTCCAGTCGGTGGCCTTGTTCGGTACCACGATGGGGTCGTGTGGTTCTGACTCGATGCATTCATGAAACAGCCCGTTGGGTGTGATCACTCCGTAGGCGGATTGGGGCCCTCGAAGTTGGAGTGGCCGATGTCGTTGACATTGCTGTGCCCGTGGCTGTTTCGGGTCCGTGCTGCTACAGCGACCAGGCCGCGGTTCTGCCGGCTAGCAGGGTGATGAAGAAGCTGGACTTTTTGGCCGGGAGGGGGCGGGGGAGCGTTCGAGGTTGGTCCATCCGGACGAGGTTGTAAGCGATCGCCTCCATCGTCATCCAGAACTGGTTCTTAGCGATCCCGACGTAGCGCAGCTTGCGGGCCACACCTACCGTGTTCATCCAGCCGAAGACTTCTTCGACCAGCTTTCGCTTGCGTTGGCTAGCCGCGTACCCCTCGTGGCGGGTGACGCGCCCATCGATCGCGCTTCGGCGGTTGGTCGTGTTCTGGGCGACGTGTGGGGTCACGTCCAGCTCACGGCATTTATGCGGCATCTATTATCTCTTCGGAGTCCTGTGACGGGAGCGTGTCGCTGACGTTTTCCGAGAACGCGGACATGGAGAACTCGGTGTTCACAGCTATCTGTTCACCCTGGCCGTTGTAGCGGCATTTCGCGAAGAAGAGGCGAGCTTCCTGGACAGCCTTCTCGGCATCGGTCTGGCACTGAGCGATGATGTAGTCGGCAATCATGGCCTTGTCGAAGCTCTCTGCCAGGTGCTCGATGGTGATCGTCTTGCGGCGGAGCGACGCGCGGTTGGACTGCGACGCCGTCCACACGGGTACGTCCAGCTCGTCCGCCATGTTCCGCATCTCTTCGTATGCGGAAGCTTGGTCCTCTCGGCGTACCCCAACCTTCGACATCGGCGCGACGATGTCGCCGTAGTCAACGACGACCATATCGATGTTGGTGCCGCGGTCACGGTGCTCTCGTACCACGGCCATCATGTCCTGGCAGGTAGCACCTTTGCTTGGGTATCGCTTCACGATGAACTTTGATCGGATCTGCCGCTCCTTGGTAAACCTCCTCATACGGCTGACGAAACGGGACTTCTCCAGGAGATGCAGCCGGTTCGAGTCCTCGCTGACAAACCGGGAGAAGAAGCGGGCAAGGATGCGAGGCTCAGACATCTCAAAAGTGAAATAGATGACGCCGAGGTTCTGCTCCCAGGCCCTGGTCGAAACATAGGTCAGCCACTGCGACTTGCCGTGGCCAGGCGGAGCGACGTAAACGCCGAGTTCCTTCTTGCGGAGCCCGCCCATCATGATTTCGTCCACCGGGTCA
>JANPDX010000747.1:0-2634 GCA_031431695.1 Dehalococcoidia bacterium | reverse complement strand
GCGACCTCGGGGACGATCCTGAGCGCCCGAATCGGCACCGCGAGGAAGAACCAGCCCATGTAGTAGTAGTTCAGCGAGCCGCCCGCGAACCACGGGTCGTACGGCGGCATGATCGTCGAGCGGGTGACGGCCGTCAGGTAGGCAATTTCCATAGGCTTCTCCCCGCCCTGGGGGTGGTGCCACATGTCCGGGTTGAAGGCGCGCAACAGCAGAAACGAGAAGAATGCGACCAGGAACACGGCATCCACCGCCAGCCAGGTCCGCCAGTGTTCTCGGGCGTCTCTCAATAGCTCGTCGCGCCGAAGGGCCGCGCAGAGCGTCCCGCCAAGGATGCTCGTGGCGAGCACCGCCCAGACGAGGCCACCGGAGAAATGCGCGCCGCCCCAGGCCACAATCAGCCAGGTTGGCAGTGCGATAGCAACCAGACCGAGGAACTTGCTCAGTCCGTAGCCACGGGCCGGCAATGCGCGAAACGCCCAGGTCACCCATGGCACCGTTGCGAACGCCGCGAGCTCCAGCCAGAGGATCCACCACAGCCAGGGCAGACCACTTGCCCACCCGTCCGCATCGAACACGTCGGTGAATGTTCCACCCGCCTGCTGGACTTGTGCCTCGTCAGGGGTGAACTGAAGCCCGTTGGTCTTGCCCTGCCGGGGCAGCAGGTTACCCGCCCGTTCGGGATGGGCCTCATTGAGCAGATTTACTACCCGGCCCGGATCAAAGGCGCCGGTCTTCTTATAAATGCGCACTTCCGGGTGGTCGTAAACGGTGAAAGACTCTTCCGCGCCCGAATCATCGACGGAAATGCCGAGGAACGTCGGATGCACGGTGAACGTCGCGACGCGCTCGAACCCAAGTTCGCCCGTTTCGAGCAGTTCGTAGTAGCGAATCGTCGCCGGGTACTCACGCTCCAACTTCTTCACCGAATCCCGAATGCGGTTGGAGGTGATCGCCACAAAATCGGCGGCCGCGAGGCCCCCTTTCCCAGCCCCTTCCCCGTGCCCGTACACGAGCTTCAGCACCTTCTCTTCCGAGTCGGTGTCATACGGAGAGGTTTCGACAATCCTGTAGGATGCGGTCTCGCCGGGGATGGCATAGGGGATAGTGTCGTCCCAGAGCTCGCCAGTGATCGTCCCGCCCGCGGGCACGTTCTCGTAGATCCACCGGCTGGCCGCAATTCGCGGATGCTCCTGCGAATACACCGATTGGAATGCCAGGGCCCACCACGCGGTCGCGAGAAGCACTGCGGCGATAGCTCCCGTGCTGCCCCACCGGATCGCCGCGCCGGGGACTCGGACCGATAAGCGCCGCCAACGCCGTCCAGCGAGGAGCCCATCTGGCGGGGAGGCGCGCCACTTCCAGAGTTCCAGGAGCCCCCACCCGGCGAACAGTGCGAGCACCGGGTACATCGGCTCGAAGTAGCGCATAAACGCCACGAACCGCGGCCCCTGGAACACGAACACGGTCGCTGCGACGGCCAGCGGCAGCGCAAACGACACGTCGCGCTTCTTGAACAGCCAGAACGCGCCGACGGCCATGGAGACCCATGCCGCGAGCCCGAAAGCGGGGCCGAGCCCCCAGAGCACCATGTTCTTCAGGGGTGTGAGGAACGGGGTTGTCCCGGCGAATTGCACGAATGGCGGGTAGTCGGCGTTGCCTTTCTGAAACTCGCGTTCCCGCTGAATGTCGTCCCACCAGCGCTGGTTGAACGACATGTCCCAAAAGTTCGGGCCTGAGAACGCATAGGGCTGGGCGATTCGGAAAACCAGTAGCGCAATTGCCCCCGCCATGCAGAGCATCGAAACATCGTTCGCCCACTGCCAGCTCGCCCGGTTGGGCTCGGCGCCGAAGTTTCCTCCACGGAAGGCAAGCCCGAGCCGGAGCATGTCTCGAAGCCCAATTCGCAAGGCCACGGCACCCATCGGCGCCACCGCGAATATGGCGCCGTTCACTTTGCATGCCCCTGCCAGCCCGAGCGCAAGGCCGATACCCGCGGCATATCCCCACGAAGCCCGATCCCCACTGCCAACCCAACGAACGCTGAGTAGCAACGTCAGGGTTGCGAAGAAGGTCAGATACGGGTCCATCGTCCAGAAGTGAGCGAGCTGGGTTGGCAACACCGCCAGCGCATACAACAGCGCCGCGAGCAGCCCCACGCGCCGGCTGAAGACGCTCGCCCCCAGCAAGAACACCAGGAACACCGTCGCCGAATCGAACCCCGCCGTTACGCGTCTTCCCCAAATGACTGTGCTGTCGTACGAATTGTGTGCCCCGCCGGGATCGTCGCCCATCACGGCCGCGACGCCCTTCACCAGGAACAGCGGGAATGTCCCATAGACGTATGCGTTGGTCTCGCCATCGTTGTACGGATTGAGTGTGCTGGTCGCCGTATCGAAGTAGCCGCCAGCGCTCTCCGGCCAATCTAGCCGGTCAGTCACGAGCGAGAGAAATCGCTCGTCGGGATGCATCTGCAGGGGGATGTCCGCGCCCTCGGGCTGGTCCCACCCGAGCCCATGAAAGCGGAGCGCTGCCCCAAGGAAGCAGATCACAATGAGCGCCGGGATCCACGCCCGCGCCCACAGCGGGGAGCGGGCCAGTGCGGAGTAACGATCCTGGGGTGCGGTGCCGCTCTCC
>JANPDX010000746.1:0-2345 GCA_031431695.1 Dehalococcoidia bacterium | reverse complement strand
GCGGTGCCCGTGCCGCCGGTGTCTATTCCGAACATCAGGTCATTGTTTAGTCCGTCGCTACAGGTGTTTGCGCCAAACGCCGCGTCGTATGCTGCGCTTTCGGGCCTACTGTTCGGATTCAGCGGGCTGGATCCGTACTGGACTTCCATTGCATCCGAAATCCCGTCGCCATCGGAATCGGGTGGCGGCACAGGGGTGATCGTCGGTGTCGGGGGCAAAGGTGTCGCGGTGGCTGTAGGCATAGGCGGCACAGGGGTCGGAGTTGCTGTCGGCGTCGGTGTCCTGGTGGGCGTCGGGGTGGCAGTAGGCGTCGGGGTAGGCGTGGACGTTGGAGTGACTGTGGACGTGGGGGTGGCCGTGGCGCCGGACGGCGGTGTGCTTGTCGCGGACGCGGTCGATGTGCTGGCCGAGGTCGCGGTAGGAGTGCTGGCAACGGGCGATGTCGGCGGTGCCGCCGTCGCCGCGGCTGGCGCGGTCCCCGTGGCAACCGGGGTTGCGGTGGACGTAGCCGCGCTGGTAGTCGCCGTCGGGGGATCAGGGGTTGGCGTGGGGGTGGCGCTCAGGGAGGCTGCCGATACCGAACCGTCGTCGCCAGTGAAATTTTCGAAAGCGGCGGATACCTCGGGCCAGAACGCTGTCGTAAGAAGCACGACCGTTGCGAGCCCGGTGACGACGGCGGTCGCGGGTCCGCTTCGCTGCGCCCCGGAGTCGCCGTCAGCCATCGGTTTCGCCCCAGAACGGGTCAGCCGAAGGAAGGCCGGGCGGCGCTTGCGGCGACGGCGGTCGAAAATAGCGAGGACCGTGATCCGAGCCATCATCGAAAGGCCGAAGAACGCCATTGCGCAGAAGGCGGCCAGCATGAGCAGTAAGGGGGTATAACTGCCGCCTTCAAGCGCCTTCCACACCGAAAAGCCCATACCGAAGGCAGCGAAGGCGGCGACGCCCACCGAGATGGCGCCGAGGACAACCCAGAGAAGGGTATCGCCGGTGCGCCAGCTGGCGCGGCCGGCGGCAACAACCCTGCTGCCGCTGCCAAGTTCCGCCGGTGCGGCAAGCAGCAGTGCCTCCGTTGTCACCTGGTCCATGAGGAGAGGCACCGGCGCTGTCGGCGGGGGTTCGAGCGTCTGCCGGCGGGGGACCGCCGCGCTGCCACGCCTCAGCAGCTTGCGCCCGCGGGGATGCCGCCTCAGCAGGCCCAGGCCCTGTCCGAATACGCTGGCGGCGGCGATCACAAGCAACAGCAGCAGCGCCGCATCGGCGGCCGAGAAGTTTCCATCGCCCGCAAGCTTGCCCGCCGTACCGCGCGCCAGCCCGAAGAACATCACTGCCGCGAGGGCGAAGAAACAGGGTGGGAGCAGCACCGCCATGAGGAAACGCCACCCCCCCGCTGCGGCGCCCTGCCGCGCCGCCAACAACGGAGGAAGGGCTACGAGCCGGGGTTCGTACTCCCCGGCCGCGCGCACCAGCCGCTGGCTCGACACCTGGTCGAGCGGCATGGCCGTTTCGCTCTGCCCCTCATTCCCCCGCCGGTTTCTCATCGCCTTCCTGCTCAGTCGGTTATCAGCGCTTCCTTGAAGTCGACCGCATCGGCGTCCGTATCGGGATCGACGTCGATTCCGTCGGCATCGTTGTCAGCGTCGAGGTCTCCCGCTGCCTCCAGGAGGTCGAAATCAGGGTCGCCGATGGCCGCAAGGTTCCCCCCCGAGTCATCGACGGACGAGAGGTCGAGGAGGGTGGAAGGCTCATCGTCGTCCGGGTCGGCGGCGGCCCTCTCGAACCGGAAGTTGGCGGGAAGCCACTTCTTTTGGTCGCCAGCGGCGGCGACCTGGGGCCCGCCGTCATCCGATACGTGGATGGTGTCGCCGTCGGGATCGCCGTCCTCCTGGCGGACAAGCGCTATCTTCCCGCTCATGCGCTGTGACCCTTCCTGGTCGATGGCGATGCCAGCGGGTTCGCCGCCAGAAGACGGGGAGAGGGAGTCTCCGTCATCATCGATGTCGAGGGCGGCCTTTACTTCCACCTCCTTCTTAAGGTTGATTTCTCTCGGATTGAACAGTTGGTCGCCCGTCTCGGCGTCGCTGTCCTGGGCGAGCTGGGTGGTGCCGGGGGTGAGGGCGGTCGCCACTCCCTTGCTCCCGTCGGCGTTCGAGGACATGGCTGCAGCGAGTGGCGTGCCGGACACTGCCCTGGTAGACAGCACGCCTTCGGTGTTGTTGGAGTCGGGGAGGGCCGCTGCATCGGCGTCCGGCCCCTCCTTGCTCGCGTTAGAGGAGAGCGCCACCTGGACGTCCTGCATGTGTACCTTGGCCTCCGCGGCACCGACGCCGGGGTCAGCATCGGCGAGC
>JANPDX010000745.1:0-1839 GCA_031431695.1 Dehalococcoidia bacterium | reverse complement strand
GCTGATCGAAACCCACAACCATCCGGTCCAGCCCAACACTTCCGCGTCATCTCCCGCCCTCCGGGGCGGGAGCGGATTGAAACTCTACTGCGAACACCCCATCGGGAATCGTGCCAGCGCATCTCCCGCCCTCCGGGGCGGGAGCGGATTGAAACCTCGTTAGGGACATAGCTGACGGTATGCAGCAGCGGCAGCGGATTGAAACGACACGAGAATCACGTTCCCGCGAGAACGTGGGCATCTCCCTCCCTTCCAATGAAACTGCACGTGGCCCCGGCGCACGACCCGCAAGGCGCCGGGCCCGGGTTGACCGCTCGGGAATTGTTACGACCGGTTGTCGGGTTGACGCCAATTTCGACGCCAACCGCAAGGGACAGCGGCCGGTTGCAAGAAACAGAAAGCAATAGTGTTATGTGCCCAATGGATTCGGCTCCAACGGACCGCCACAGGGATGATCGAGATCGAAAAGGGTTGAGATCGGCCCGCAAGCGCTCCCTCCCCAGTTCGAGTCTGGGCCTCAGCACCACTTTATTGAATCTAGAGGCGACAATACTGACGCTACGGGTTCCTGTTCGCCAACGGATAGGCCCACTCGCGCCGCTCCCAGCCGACCGGGGCTACATCTCTCCATGCGGGGTGAATCGAGGGCACGGACCAGTCCGAGGGTGGGACCCACTCGCTCCAGCGGTCGGAGAATGGTGAACCCTTCTCCTCGATGAGCCGCAGGACACCACGCGCTGCCTCCTCGACCGATTGGCCGAATTCCACGGAAAAGGTTCCGTTCGCGACCAGAGCATCGAAGTCCTCGCGATCCTTCCACTTCCAGGTCAGATCTGGGGCGACCATGATGTCGAGCGTGTGGTCGTTGGTGTCGAACCCGATTGCGGTCCGGCGGAATGGCTCTTCGAAGTTGACGTAGTAAGTCGTAAACGGACGGCCAGCGCCTTCCCAGAAAAGCCAGATTGAATATGGGCGCCCTGGAAACATCAGCCGGAGGGTATCGCGCCGCCATGAGCCTTCGACAAGTTCCCTCCGCCCACCGGACGGCGTGTTCCAGCGCATGAACGTACCGCCCTGGGGCAGGTAAAGCGCCAGCAGATCGTCGTCGTCTCGGACCACATAAAATGGCCACGTCATACCGACGGCAGTATCCATTCGCGTGAGGTACCGCAGGACAACCGCTTCGCCAGGCTGAAACCGCTTCACTGCCACGACTCATTCGTTTTGCACGCCGTGGGCCGCAAACCGTGAATCGTGGATCGTGAATTCAATGGCTGTGCCCGCCGGGGCCATGGGAATGGCCATGGCCACCGAAGTCGCCGGCGCCGCCAAAGTCACCAACGGCGTCGCCGCTGTCATCGCCGTCGTCCCAGGGAGCGGGACCATCGCCAACGGAAGCGTGCGAAACGCCGACCACGGCCCAAGAGCCGATCGTCTTTCGAGCTTGCTTGCCGCACTTCGGGCAGGGGATAACCTGGAGGACATCGGTCATCGGCATTCGCTTGTCAGTGCGAGTGCCACAGGAAGGACAGAGGTATTCGTAAAGGGCCATGCCCAAATCGTCCGAGGTGTTGGCCGGAAAGGCAAGCCGCGTCGGCCTTACCGTTCGCCGGTTAGTAGGCGCGAGGCAGTGGCGTAGGGGTGTTCTTCGGCGGAACCGGAGTCTTGGTGGGCGTCGGCGTCCGCGTGGGGGTGGGCGTGATAGTCGGAGTGGCGGTGGGCGGGCCAAGCGTAGGGGTCGCCGTAGGCGGTGGGGGTACGGAAGTGCTGCCGCTGGACGGGGGCGTCGGCGTGGGCGTTTGGGTCGGGGTAGGCGTCGCCGTCTCATCGGGCCGAAGG
>JANPDX010000744.1:0-3805 GCA_031431695.1 Dehalococcoidia bacterium | reverse complement strand
CCCCCGGTGGGTGGCTACTCCGACATCTACGACCCGGCCGACTGCTCGTGGCGGAGGGTCGGGAACATGCCGCGAGAGAGAGGCATTGGATCAGCCTTCCGGCTTGCCGACGGCCAAGTGCTGGGCATCGACTCCTTGGGCGGCGGCTCCCTTTTCGACCCCGCTCGCGAAACGTGGTGGCGATCGGGCCCGACAGGCTCTTCGATGGATTTTTCACCATCGGTCACTCGACGACCTTGCTCGACAACGGGCTCGTCTTGCGAGCTGGCGGCGACCTGATCCACCAAAGCGGCGAAGGGTCCGTCACCAGCTCGTCGGCCCACTTGTTCGATCCGTCGACGGGCAGCTGGCGCCAGACCATGGGGATCCCGGCGAAGACCTACAGACATCTCGCCGTATCCCTTTCGAATGGCCGCGTGCTCGTCGCCGGCGGCGGAGCGCTGCAGAGGGAAGTGAGTCCCATTATTGACACGCAGACTCTCGTCTGGTCCACCCGGTCCTATCTGTTCGACCCCATAAGCGAATCCTGGACGAGAGTCGGCGACATGCGTTTCGGGCATCTCGATATCCCGGCGATCAGCCTCGGCGACGGCACGGCCCTCGTGGTCGATGGCTCCAAGACCGAGCGCTTCCATTCTGATTCCGGTACGTGGAAGAGTGGCCCGCGTCCACCGGCGCCATCCGCGCATCGGGTGTTCCTGCCGGCCGTCACGCGGCTCTACACCGTTCCGATTCTCACCAACTTGGCCCGATTGACGGATGGTCCACTCGACGACATGCAAGCCGCAATGTCACCGGACGGCCACACCGTGGCCTACCTTGCCCACGAGCCCGGATCGGACCTGGACACCGCTCGGCTTGTCGATATGAAGACAGGCGCGATCGTAAACCTGACCCAACGCCTCCGCCACGACCCGCCAGTCTTCTCAGCTGACGGAGCCTCACTATTGGTCCTGGACCACTACCCCGAGAGGCCGGACGGACCGGATCAGAGCAAGTTGTGGCGCTTCGACTCCGCGAACTGCGGTCAGCGCAGATGGTGCTCGGAAGAGATCGTCCAATGGCCGCTTCCCGCCAACGCACGCCGTCCGGCGCTATCCCCCAGCGGTCGCCTGCTGGCCTACGACGCCGAAGTGGAAGGGGCCAGCGACGTCTTCCTGCTGGACCTGGACACCGGCACCCGCACGCGGCTCACCGCCCATCCGGCCATAGACCGCTTGCCGTCGTTTTCGCCCGACGGAGCCACCATCCTGTTCCGCTCCGAACGCGACGGGAACAGCGAGGTCTACCGCATCGGCATCGACGGCCAAGGACTCACCCGCCTGACGGTTGACCCGGGCTTCGACAGCCCCGGCAACTACGCGCCGGACGGTTCCCTGATCGTCTTCCAGTCCGCCCGCGGTGGCAGCGACGGCGTCTACGTGATGGCGCCCGATGGCGACGACGTGCACGCGGTCACGCAGGGTCCAGCGCGCTACATTACGCCCCGCTTCACCCCGGACGGAACAGCGATCCTCATGTCGTCCGACCTGGCCGGCGAAGGCAACCTGGACGTGTACCTGCTCCGATTGCCGTGATCGAGCGGGTCGGGGCGTGTGTCGTCGCCGAGGGCGGCCATGGCCAGCCCAGGGCTCTGCATGAGCAGCGGGACGCCGCCGGCGACTTGGGCGCTGACGTAGCTGCCGCGCGAGGCGCTCTTTCGCACACTGCCCAAGTGCCACCTACTTCGGCAAGCGCCCGCCTGCATAGGCCTCTGGGGCGCTGGATCTGCGATCAGTGGCGAACTTTTCAAGGTCAGGATGAGTAGATGAAGACAATGATCCGGCGAAGCCTATCCTGGCCCATCGGCCTTGTCACACACCCCAGATTGGCACGCACCGTCAGGCATTCAAGGAGATGGTCACGATGACAGACATGGAAACGGCAGTCGACCTGATCAAGTTTACGCCGCTGGACGTGGTGCGCAAGGCGTTCCTCAAGCTGGCCGGTCCATTGCTTCCTGAGTGGAAGCGGCTTGCTCGTGGGCTGACGTTGGCGCTGTTGGTGGTCGGACTGAGCACTTTGGGTGGTGGCGGGTTCACCGGAGAGGTCAACGCGCTGCCTCTTGGGATGCCAGTACCGGAGGCGTACTTTAATCAAGGCTTGATTCCCCCGGACGTGCCGGCAGAAGTCCTCATCGGCGAGCCGTTCAAGTTTACGGTGAGGTTCAAGAATAACGGCAACGACATCGGCTTCGCACCATTCGTTGACCTTGTCATAGACTCCCGTGGGGCCGATTACAACACAGGCACTCCCGCCGGGCCCTGCGATGGCATTGACTTTGTCAGTGCGGAGATGGTGGCCGTTTTCGGGGGACCCCTTGCATTGACGAGCCCGACGAGTTGGAACGCCGCAAGCTGCGCCAGTGGCAGTCTTTCTGGCACTCCAACTCATCCCTACGCTGGTGTTGGTCCGGTGACCCTTCCTGCCAGCGGGTGGCAGTTGGTAACGATGGCACTCCCGTTTGGGAGTTTCGATCCCACTCAGCCGGAGATCGTCGTGGAGGTCACGGCGATGGTGCATGATTTCGCGGATGTGAATCCGCCGTATCCGCTCAAGATCTACACCCGCGGAGGCTTCCGCTTAACCACCGCGACTGGTGGCCCTCCGATTCTGGAACATGGAAATGACGTCATTGCTGACGGCTGGGACTGGGTGGAAGTCACCCCCAATGTCATCAAGATCAAGAAGGAGTACTCCGGCCCGGAGAATGAAACCGCGACCGGCCCAAATTTCACGCACTCGTACAAGATTACGGTGGACATTGCTGATGGGCAATCCATGGGTAAGCCCTTGACTGTAACAGACTGTCTCCCAAACAGCGCAGCATATGAAGGAGGTCTTGTCGTGATAGCGCCGCCGAGCTGGCCAGCTCTTGGCACACCGACAGAGCCTCCCATAGGAACGGTAAACAATCCGCCCGTAAGCTGCCCGGTAGTATCATGGCCCAACGCATTTGTGGTGGGTGTTCCTGGCCCCGATGCTACAGTTGAATTCCAGTTCTCCATCCGAGACATCGACGCGGATGGCAATGAGCTTCTGCCAGACTGTAAACCCGTGATTGTTGCCAATGGTCTCACGGTCACTGGTAAATGGACTCCGAAAGATCCCCGCGACTTGCCGGGAGGAACCGTCACCGTTAGCAATCCGAACGCGCATGAGCTCTCCGCCAAGTGCATGGCAATCCAGAAGTCTGTCATAGTCCATCAGGAGTTCCCCGGGGGGGGCGCTGGCCCTTCGCCGGGTGACATTTTGCAATATACGCTGAACTTCCAGATCTCTGACTACAAGACCATCGGGCAACAGATTAGGATCACAGACCAACTTTCGGACGGACAGCTCTTTCTCAATTCGCCTGCACCGGAGCTGACCATCGGTGATCAGTTCCCCGCCAGCGTCTACAGCTTGAACCCCCTTTCGTCCACACACTATGGCGTATCTGTCAATCCGAACTCACAAGTCCCAAAGTGCCCGGTCAAAGGCACCACGGATCTAGTCTTCGATGTCTCCGGGGCATTGTCTGCCGCGGCAACTCCGGCGGGGCACTTAAGACATCAGGCTGGCATTCTGACGGGTGGCCTTGCCACAGGGTCAAGCTTGCAAGCTCCAGCGGTCGGCACACTCGTCTTTTATGCGGAGATCCAAGACGGCTTCAGTTACGCGCAGTCGCCGGGCGACTAGTTCGTGGACAAGCACGACCCCTTGTGCAACAAAGTCGAGTTTCAAGGGACGGTCTACTAGAACGATGTAAATCCACTAACGGTTC
>JANPDX010000743.1:0-2067 GCA_031431695.1 Dehalococcoidia bacterium | reverse complement strand
TCCTCTTCCTCTTCCTCCTCGTCTTCGTCCTTCGGCGGCTCGACCGACTGCCCATCCTCCGGTTCGGGCTCGACCGACTGGCCGTCCTCTTCCTCGCCGGAACCGTCATCTCCGGTGCCTTCGCCTTCGGTATCCGTGGCCGGCTCTACGGACTGGCCGTCCGGGTCGGGCTCGACGGATTGGCCCTGGGGGTCCAACTCCGGGTCGAGCGATTGCCCGTCGTCCACGGGCTCGGAACTGTCGGTTGCCGGCTGGCCGAACGATGTTTCGGCTTCCTCGTCCTCACCCTCGACCGACTGACCATTTGGGTCGAGTTCGGGATCGAGCGATTGGCCGTCGTCGGCTTCGTCCGCCGGGGGCTCCGTCGATTGGCCATCGGGATCCAGCGCGGGGTCGATGGACTGCCCGTCGGGGTCCAACTCGGGTTCGAACGATTGCTCGTTGCCGAAGTCAGTCGACCCGTCTCCGGTAGTGTCTTCGCCCTCGCCGAGCGAGTCAGACGAGGACTCGGCATCCGAATCCGAATCGCTATCAGAGTCAGAATCGGAGTCGCCCAGGCTCGATTCGGGGTCGGAGCCGGCCGTGTCGTCGCCGCCGAGGGTGGGGGCGAACGTGGCGACTGTGTCGACCAACCCCGAAGCCGCCCGGGCCGCTCCGCTTCCCAACACCACGGTGGTCAGCCCCGCCGCCCCTGCGGCTCCAAGGCCCGTGGCGACGGCGCCTAGAACCGAGCCCCCAACCGCCCCCGCCGCAGCTCCACCGAGGACGACCCCCGCACCGGGCGTCGCCGCAACGGTCGTGCCGGCCTGGACAATCTTCTGCACCGGTGCCGGCAGGGCGTTAACCACCTCTTGTACCGCTTCGCCCGACTGCGTGGCCAAATTCTTCACTTCTGCGGTCACGTCGTTGACGAAGGTGTCGATCTCGTCCGCAGTAGCTTCCGCTGTCGTCGAGCCAGTCGCCTCGGCTGTTGCTTCTTCGGTTGCGCTATCGACCGCGGTGTTCTCCTCCGTCCCGGAAGGCCGTCGGACAATCTCCGTTATTTCATCGTCGCCTTTGCCCCCACCTGAGTCGCTGGCGGGCGCTTCGTCTGTCGTGCTGTCCTCAACGGTGTTCTCTTCCGTCCCGGAGGGGCGGCGGACGATTTCAGTGACTTCATCGTCCCCGCCTTTGCCGGAACCTCCTTCGGAGCCGCCATCTTTGATACTCGGCTTTCTGGCGCCGGAGCCGCCCGTTTGGGTTGCGGCCGATGCGAAAACATCCAGAGACGCCGCATCGAAGTTCCCACGCGCCAGCCCGAGGTTCGCGCGGCCGGTGAGTTCCGTGCCGTCATTCGTGCCCTCGGAGTCCGCCGTTCCTTTCAGTCCAAGGGCTCCGCCGAAGACGCCGCTCGCCGTGCTGGCCTGCAGCGCCGCGGCGCTCAAGTTCGAAGCGGCCGGCTCGCTGCCAGCCTTGCCGGTCGGCGGCGGCTCCGCTTCGGCCGAGGCCACGGTTGCCGGTACGCCGTCACTCGCGCGCGATCCAGAGTCGGGCGTGGCGGCGGTATCGATCCCGTCGCCGCCCTGGTCATCCTCTTTGGCAGCCGCTCGCGCGCGCCGCTTCAGGAACCGGAATCGATCAGCCACAGAGTCACCCTCCCATCTGTTGCGCGCGAGTATAGGGATCTGAAGTTCCACCCGCCAACTTCCGCGGAGACGCGGCCTGTGTCCATTCGAGAAGTTTCGCGAAGCTTTCCACTTCGTAGCCGCCGAAGATCCGGCCCGCGCCCGCCCCGCGGGATTGACGCTTTCCTTCTCACCCCGTGCCATCCGCCCCTTCGTCCTGTTCCTTCGCCCGGAGACCATCGGCTGCAACTTCCCAGGAGGAACCACCTTGGCTCTTACCCTCGTCGAGGCTGCGAAACTCAGCAACGACACCCTGCTTTCCGGCGTCATCGAAACGATCGCGTCCGAAAGCCCCGTCCGTCAGCGCCTGCCGTTCATCGAAATCGTTGGCAACGGGCTGACCTACAACCGCGAGAACGCGGCGCCCACCGCCGACTTCTATGACGTTGGCGACGATTGGGAC
>JANPDX010000742.1:0-1514 GCA_031431695.1 Dehalococcoidia bacterium | reverse complement strand
TTTGGCGGACTTGAGCGGACGTACCGGCTCTATGTACCCAAATCCGTTACTTCGGCGAAGCAGGTGCCGCTTGTGCTGGCGCTTCATGGTGGGCTCGGCTGGGGCGACCAGTTCGCAACCACCTCCCGGTTCGAAGCACTCGCCGAAACGGAAGGCTTCATTGTCGCGTTTCCGGACGGCGCGGACCGTACCTGGAACGCCGGTGCGTGCTGCGGACAGGCTGCCCGGAAGAACATCGATGATGCCGGGTTCCTTGCGGCACTGATCGGCGAGCTTTCTCGTCAGCTACCGGTCGATACGGCTCGCGTGTTCATGACCGGCCATTCGAATGGCGCCATGATGTCGTTCCGGTTTGGCTGCGAACGGCCGGAGATGGTGAAGGCTATCGCGCCGGTGGCAGGCTCGCTGGAGGTGCCGACGTGCAGGGCGCCAATAGGGACATCGCTGCTGGCAGTTCATGGCGATTCCGACCAGAACCACCCAATCGAAGGCGGCGAGGGCCCGCGTTCGATCGCGGGCGTGCCGTTCGTTTCGATGGAGAAGACGCTTTCGCTGTGGACTTCGGCGATGGGCTGTGACTCCAACCCAAAGCGCACGACCGAAGGGGCGCTGACGACGGCTGTGTGGTCCGGCTGCAAGGATGGTGTCCAGGCGAAGTACATCGTCATCGCCGGGGCGGATCACCCGTGGCCGGGTGGCCCATCGGGGGCACAGGGGACGGCCGCTTCGAAGGCGCTCGACGCGACGGCGGCGGTGTGGGCGTTTTTCAAGGGACTTTCGTAGGCGGTGGTGAAGGTTGGCAGCCTGGGGGAGGGCCACGATCCGCTCCCTACCGGTCGCGGTTCCATCCTCCGGGTACCAGGACACGGCGGACCGATGACCGGGACATTCGGGCCCTCCCCCTCTCCCAAGCTTGGGACAGGGGAGTTTCGATGCCGTGCGGGTGTTTGAGTTGGAGCGTCTTTCGGCCACCACGGGGCGCTGTGCGTGTCGGATATCGGGAAGAGCCGTGCAAGGTTGCGTTGAGTCCGGTGAAGGGGATGCATTTCGAGTGGTCGCTGAATCGGTATATGAGCTGTGTCCACCGTTGCACGTTCTGTTACGTGCGTGCGTGCGAACAGCGGGCCGAGCGGGGACGCGTACGGGACGTCGATCCGGACGTTCTTCGAGGCGTTGCGGTGGGCCCCTCACCGCCGGTAGATCCTGGAGCCCGGCCAGCCATAGCCGGGAGGGTGAGCAGCCCGGTCAAATCTCGACGCCAGGGCGCGGCATGTCAGGCTCGCTAACCCTCCCCGCGATGACTCGCGGAGCTCACATCTGCGTTCGCGCTACCGGCTTGTGGCCCCAGAGGGTGCCGCCGTCGTTGTACTCCATCACCTGCCAGCAGGAGTCGTCGATTTCGCGCGCGCCCCAGCCGTATTCGACGGCGAAGCCGGACGGGTTGCGCATGTAGAACGAGACCATTTCGTCGTTGCTGTGGCGGCCAAGGGTGGTGACAAGCGGCGCGGCACCGG
>JANPDX010000741.1:0-2265 GCA_031431695.1 Dehalococcoidia bacterium | reverse complement strand
CAACTAGTCAATGACTAATGGGGCGAATTTCTAAACTCGACAATGAAGTGTCTCTTTTAGCAGTCACTAGAATTATCGAACTTCCTTAGTGAGTGCTAAACAAGAATCCGTCACTATTTCGTCGTGAAGCTACGTCACTGGCGCGATCGCGGCGACAAGGGGCAGGCGAATTGCATTCGAGTGGGACCACACCTCGACGATTGGCGGCGGATGTCCCTTACGTCTGGCCTCGGATCAGCGGGAGCATCGCAACCAGATTCCTTGAGGCGGCCGCTCCAAGCGCCGGACCGTTCTCGGTTCTGCTCGACGAACTTGCATTCGTGTTCATCGTCAGCCCGCCAGCACTTCCGGTGGTCCACACTATTCGGGCCAAGGCATCGCCCATACGTCTCAAGACTGCTAGCTCTTCCGCTGAATCCATGCGCGCAAGGTACGGTGTCGCGTCTGTAGGAAATCTACTGAACGACGGGCGACACCTTCTTGTCGTGATTTAAGGGCTGCCGAGCGTTGACGAGTTGAGCGCGCTTCGTTCTTCGCGAGCCCCGTTCCGGGGAGAGTTGCCTCTCTGGCCGGGGCTTCTTACTATCCGTTCAGCCGCGAGTGCAGGGATCTGTGTCCGCTCCACAATCCCTCCCGCGGCCTCTTCATGTTCGAACCAAGCACCCACACGAACGCTTGCTTCGTGGTCACGACCCCGAGAGGAAGACGGGGCCACTTCGCTGGCCATCGCTCCGGTCGCGCGGCGACGCGTTCTCCACTTAGCGGGACCGGCTAATCAGCGGTGTCAAACTGCGGGTCCATGTGTTCTGGGCTCAGCAGCGATGTCGCGGATCGCAGGGCTGTAGGCTCTGGACTCAGCCGCGATGTCGCTACGCAGCTTGCGCATCTCAACATCGGCGAGACGGAGCAACTCTGAGAGCGAGCCCACCTCATCAGACCATTCGGCGACACCGGCTGCCGAACAGTAAAAACGTGAGCGGTCGCCCGTTCGAATCGGCTCTCGGGCGATGTTGTTGCGCGCTCGTTCGAGGAACGCTTCGGCTCCTTGGATAGTAGAGTTGGCTAGCAAGATTGCGAACTCATTTTGCGACATACGGCAGAGCGTATCCTCCACCCGGACGGTTTCCATAAGCACTCGTGCCAGGTGAGCGAAAGCTTCGCGCGGTAACTCGCCCCTTCCAGCGACCGCGTCCGTGAAACCGATGAGGGTGACGGCAAACGGTTCGCCATAACGGCGCCAACGGCCGAGCAGCTTCACGAATTGCAGGTCCAAGTGGTTGAGGTTCCCGACGCCGGTGGTCGGATCGACGAACGGCGCGTCGTTCGTCAGGCGCTCGAGTTCGCGTTCGAGTACCTTGGCCCGCTCCCGCCATTCGCAATTGTGGTCGCGGCTGAACACCGACGCCTCCGGGAAGAAAGTGCAACCCCGTTGTTCTGATCATCGGCGCGGTGGAGAGGAACCGCAGCACACGAAGGCAGATTGGTGGTGAAGACCAGCAGCCGCCGGCGAGCTACCAGCTCACGGCCGAATAGATCTCCCGGAGGAAGCGGCTCGGTCGTCGTGCGATAAGCTCCGTGTGCTCGAACCCGGCGTCGCGGGCGAGTTTCCGCCAGTTGGGATATGGGACGGGATGCGGCACGGCGAAGTTCCCGCGGTCGATGTTGTATTCCACGATGAGGAAGCGGCCGGAGGGGCGCAGATATTCCCGAAGCAGTCGAACAACGGTGGCCTGGCCTTTCTGGAAGTGCAGCGAGTTTGCCATGACGATTCCGTCAAGCAACGGAAGTTCGAGTGGGCGAGTGAAGTCCTTGGTTTGATAGGTCACGCTGAGCTTTGGGAACCGGGCGAACATTGTCCGGGCGTTCTCCCGCAGTGCGTCCGCGTCCTGATCGACCGCGTGAATTTCACCAGTCGCTCCGAGCAGGTCTGCAAGGGCAAGAGTGAACGCACCCCGGCCAGCACCTAGGTCAGCCCAGACTGGGCCAGCGTCGGCGATGCCCGCCCGTAGGAGATTGGTGTGGTCCGCATGGTCCATCGCAGAACAGTCTAGGCGGGGCGCGCCGGATGGCCCCCAAAACACGAAGGCGGGTTCGTGTGGGTAGGGCCAACGACGGTGGTTTCCATTAGAGTTCGAACGCCGTTCGAACGGCCTCTTTCGCGACGCAATCGCTGGAGACCTCTCATGCGATTCGGACTGGTCCCGTAACATTTCGCGCGCGACCTACACCATTTGGTCATAGCGCTCGGTCGCTGCGGCGGGTTCA
>JANPDX010000740.1:0-6252 GCA_031431695.1 Dehalococcoidia bacterium | reverse complement strand
GGATTAGTCGCCAGAGAGCGCGGCAATCAACTCCGCCCTGGTGGTTCCGAGTGCCCCGAACAACATCGGCCCCAGTTCGCCCGACTGCAGGATCCCGTAGGCCAGTGTTCGCGTGTTGATTTCCCCGCCCCCGGCTTCCCGCACCAGCCGCGCCGTGAAGTTAATCGCATCCCGCGCCGCTGAACCAAACATCACGTTCTGGGTGAGCTTCTCCTCGCTCATCCCCTGCGCGATAAGCAGCGCCGGCTGGAGCGCATCATCTGGCGGCAGGCCCGGGAGCCCCGTCATGTTCAACACCTGGATGCACCCTGCAAGCAGATGCTCCGGCGCCACAATCCCCACGTTCATCCGCCAAGAGAAATTTTCGGCTTCCTTCAATGCCCGCCCAGCATCTTCGCTCAACGTCACTTCATCGCTCACCGGAACCTCCCACTCGCCTGCGAGGATCGAGTCGAGCGAGGAGGCCGGGGAGTGAGGGCCGTCACGCCCGATTCTCAAGGGGGCGTCCCTCGGACGCCGGGGCAATGTCCAGGACCTCGAGTTCGACGCCGTCGCCACGCCAGTCTCGCTGCAACGAAAAGACAATATCAACCTTGCCGTCGAGTTCGGCTGCTGCCTGCCGGAATGCAATTCCCCGCCAGGTGACCGGCCCGTCCTTGACCACCAGCTTCAGGTGGCTCTGGTCCGCGCCAACGGCCCTTGCGTCCTTCAGCTGCACTCCCCTCGCCAGTAGCACTGGCTTCCGGTTGCCCTGTCCGCACGGTTCGAAGCGCATCAGTCCTTTGATCTCCAGGCCGTTCAGGTCGCCAAGACGTGCCTCGGCATCGACCTCTATGAGCTTGCTCGGCGGTTCCGCACCGAGTTGTTCCGCCGCCGTATTGATGAGCCTCTCGCGCAGCAGGTCCAGGTGCTCGTTGCGTACGGTGAAGCCGGCCGCAGCGCGGTGGCCTCCGTGCCGCACGAGCAAATCCTTCTCTTTGCGTATGGCGGCCACGATGTCGAATGCAGGAACGCTGCGTGCGCTCGCACGGCTCTCTTCCGCGCCCTTCGACAGCACGATAGCTGGCCGGTTTCGCCGGTCCGCCAGCCGCGAAGCCACCAGGCCCACGATGCCGGGGCTAATGTCCCGTGCCGCCACCATCACCAGCGGGTCATCCGAAGTGCCGAGCAACTCTTCAGCGATCGCCATCGCCTCTTCTGTTTGCGATTGGCGCTGCCTGTTCAGCGCGTCGAGCTGTTCGGCCAGGTTTCGGGCAGTCATGGGGTCCCGCGCCAGGATCAGTTCCAGCGCGATGTTCGCGTGAGCCATGCGCCCCGCGGCATTCATCCGGGGCCCTATCGCGAACCCGAGCGTCTCCGCCGTGAAGCGTTCGGCGGCTGTGCCGGAAACGCCTGCCAGCGCTTCGAGTCCAGGGCGCAGTCCCCGCTGCATTTGCGCAAGGCCGTCGGTCACGATGCGGCGGTTTTCATCGAAAAGCGGCGCCACATCGACCACCGTTCCCAGCGCGGCAAGGTCGATGAACGCGCTCGTATCAAGCGTTCGCCCCATGGCCTCGTAGAGGACCTCCAGGAACCGGTAGGCGACTCCCACAGCTGCGAGCTCGTCGAACGGGTACGGCGAGTCCAGCCGTTTCGGGTTCACTGCCGCGACTGCCGCCGGCAACTCCTCGGGCACCGTGTGGTGATCCAGAATGATCACGTCCAGGCCGAGTTCGTTGGAATACGCAACTTCAGCGACTGAACTGATGCCGCAGTCGGCGGTCACCAGAAGTCCCGCCCCCTGGTCCCGGAGCTTCTTCACCGCGCCGAAGTTTAGCCCGTACCCTTCCGAAAACCGATCCGGGATGTAGTTGATGAGCTTCGCCCCGAGCGGCTTCAAGCCTTCATGCAGGATGGCGACCGAGGTCACTCCATCGACGTCGAAGTCCCCGAAGAGCGCAATCGTCTCCCCGTCGGCCATCGCCTGGCGAACCCGGGCGATGGCTTCGTGCATTCCCGGCAGTTCCAGTGCGTCGTAATCTGGCGCGAGGTTGGGCTTGTAGAACAGGTCGGCCTTTTCCCGCGTCGTTATCCCTCGAGCCGCCAGCACGGTCGCGACTATCCGTGGGAAGCCGGGGATACCGTTCTGGTGGGCGCCGGCGTCGCGGAGCCGCCAGCGCGGTTTCGGCATGCCCACCAGTTGCGTCATTGGGCTGGCCGGTACTTGCGGAAAATCAGGCTGGCGTTGTGCCCGCCGAATCCCAGGGAGTTTGTCATCACCGCCTCAAGCGGCGCCGAACGAGCCACGTTCGGGACATAATCAAGGTCGCAGTCGGGGTCGGGACTTTCGTAGTTCACGGTTGGCGGGATGATGCCGTGGCGCAAGGCGAGAATGCAGAATGCCGCCTCGACCGCACCGGCCGCGCCAAGCAGGTGCCCCGTCATCGATTTCGTTGAGCTGATGGGCAGTTCATACGCGTATTCGCCGAATACCTTCTTGAGGGCCAGGGTTTCCAGCTTGTCGTTCATCGGAGTCGAGGTCCCGTGGGCGTTCACATAGTCGATGTCGTCCGAATCGAGGCCGGCCATCGCGAGCGCCTTGAGCATCGCTCGCGTCGCGCCCTCGCCGTTTTCGTCCGGCTGCGTGATGTGGAAGGCATCGCTCGTTGCACCATAGCCCGCCAACTCGCCAAGTATGGTCGCCCCGCGTGCCAGCGCGTGCTCCTCTGACTCGATAACCAGGATGCCGGCGCCTTCGCCCATCACGAACCCGTCTCGTCGGCTGTCGAATGGTTTCGAAGCCCGGGGCGGGTCCTCGTTCGCGGTTGTCAGTGCCTTCGCGGCGGAAAACCCGGCCATGCAGATCGGCGTGATCGCTGCTTCCGTCCCGCCCGCGACGGCAATCTCGGCATCGCCCCGGCGAATGATGTTCGCCGCCTCGCCGATGCTGTCGGCGCCGCTCGCGCAGGCGCTTACGAGCGCGTAGTTGACGGCCTTCGCCCCCAATCGAATGCTCAGCTGCCCGCTTGTCATGTCGGAAAGCATCATCGGCATCAGGAACGGGCTGACCCGCCCGGGACCCTTTGCGAGGAGCGTTTCGTACTCGGCGCTCAGCGTCGTGATTCCGCCAATCGCGGTCCCAACGATGACAGCCATGCCCGCGGCATTCGAAGCATTGACGGTGAAGTTCGCCTGCTTCATCGCTTCGTCCGCTGCCACGAAAGCGAATTGGGTCACGCGATCCGCGCGGCGCGCTTCCTTTCGATCCATGTAAACCGCTGGGTCGAAGTCCGGGACCTCCCCGGCGACCTGCGATTCGTATCCGGTTGGGTCAAAAAGCGAGATCCGCCGAACCCCTGATCTTCCTTCGATGAGCGCCGCCCAGTTATCGTTGACGTTATGTCCAAGGGCGGTGACGATGCCCACTCCGGTTACGACAACGCGACGACCGGTAGGCATGGCGATGTTGCTCACGATTCGTCCCGAGTGTACATCAGGGCGCGGCTATTTCTTTCACTACGCGCGGGAGCCGGGCCGCTATTTCACCCGCAAGAACCCCGGCGCTGCCAAACTCCTCGCGAAGCACTTCGCCTGTCGCCCCGTGCAAATACACGCCAATGCACGCAGCCTCGAACGGAGCCACGCCCTGCGCCAGGTAGCCCGCGATCATCCCCGCCAGCACGTCGCCGCTGCCTGCGGTCGCCAGCAATGGGTTCGCAAACGGGCTCAGGCTGGCTCGCCCATCGGCCCCCGCGATCACGCTATGCGCACCCTTGAGCACGACCGTGCATCCGTACTTCGCCGCCGCTTCGCCAGCGATGCTCAGGCGGCGCGCCTGCACGTTGGCAACTGTTGTGTCCATCAGGCGGGCCATTTCTCCCGGGTGCGGCGTCAACACCACGTTCGCGGAAACGCGGTCTGGTCCGTCAGGCATCGAGGCCAGCGCGTTCAATCCGTCGGCATCCACAACGGCGCCGTTCCCGAGGTCGGCGATGTCCGGCAACGCCGCCCATGTCAACGCACGCGTCTCCGCTGAGTCGCCCATGCCCGGTCCGTACACGGCCGCCCGGAACTTTGGCCATTCGTTCCTGAGCGCGATCGCCGCATTGCCAGTCAGCCCACCGTCCTCTGAAGCGGATTGTGGCAACCATGTTGCCTCCGCGACCGAACCGGCGATCCGATCGATAACTTCTTCCGGTGCAGCCACCGTCACGAGCCCCGCGCCCGCCCGGTACGCGGCCGTCGCGGCGAGTTGAACCGCACCGCTAAACCGCGTGCTTCCGCCGACCACCAACACGCTGCCGAACGTCCCCTTGTTGGCGTCTTCGGGCCGCTTCGGGAGGTTCGCACGCACCCAGCGGCCCGTAAGAAGCTCCAGCTTGACCGCTTCCTGAGCCGCCTTCGGTATGCCGATATCGATGACCTGCACCTTGCCAAGCATTCCGCTCGCCGGAGCCTGGTACATCCCCACTTTTGGCAATCCGAACGTGATCGTCATGTCCGGCTCGACCGTGAGGGGATCCACGGCGCCGCTATCCGCATTCACGCCCGTCGGCAGGTCCACCGCTATCAATTTCGGCGGCTGATAGCCCTTGCGCGCTTCAGCGATTTTGGTCAGCGCCAACGCGATTGGCTCGCCCGCCTCCAGCGGTCGTTTCTGCCCGATACCAAGCAGGGCATCGATGATCATGTCGCATCCGTTCAACAATCCATCGAGTTCGGAAAGTCCGGGGTCATCTGTGCCGCTCAGGACGGGGACTTCACGCTGCGTCAGTTCGTCCAGGCGTTCGGGCACCCGCTGGCCCTTCGGCATGTACACCGCCACGCCAGCCCCCCAGTCGAACAGGTGCCGGGCCGCAACGAGTCCGTCCCCACCATTGTTGCCCGGCCCCGCGAGCACAACGATTCGGCGCCCATCCAGGGTCCCCAGGAGCATCCATGCTTCCTGTGCAACCGCCAGGCCCGCCTCTTCCATCAGTTGTGCCTCAGAACCGCCGGCATCGATTGCCGCCTGTTCCAGTTCTCGCATTTGGGCCGCGGTCACGAGTTTCATCGCAGGCCCTCTTCCCGAATCAGTCGCAGCGCGTTCTCTCCACGTCGCGGGGTATCTTCCATCTCGGTCATCGCGCGTTCCCCCACCACCGAGGCCATCGCCAGTTCGTTCGAGTGGGTCATCGAAATCTCAAGACCCCGCATTTCGATGTCCCTGGCTCGTTTGGCGCCTCGCCCGTACAGAAACACGAGCGGCTTGCCGCGTCGGTTCGGCAGCACCTCGATGTCTTTCCAGCCCACCCCCCGGACGCCCGTGCCCAGGGCTTTCATCACCGCTTCTTTGGCCGCGAACCTCGCGGCCAATTCGGGAATGCGCCCCCGGCAGTGTGCGATCTCGTCCGGCGTGTATACGCGATTCAGAAACCGTTCGCCATGCCGCGATACGACGTCGGCGATCCGTTCGATTTCGATAATGTCGATGCCGTGAGCGAACTTGGTTGCCATCGCCCCGAATCGTACGGGAGACGGGCGGTTAGCGCGTCACCTCTCATTCCAGTCCCGACTCCCACTCCGCACAGCGGACGATCACAGGCCCACGCGGAGTCAAGGAGTTGGTCGAGGACCCAGTCGCGGCCTCGCAGCGAATGGAGCTCCCGCATTTCGCGAAGCTCGGCCGCGCTGAATGACCCGACCCAGTCTTGCCAGAACTCGTCCGTGCGCCGCATCCGCGGGTCGTCCTGGAAATAGCCCGCAGGCCACCCGACCGGATCCTGATGGAAAAGTTCGCCGTCTACGTTCGCATCTATCCGTACAAATATTGCCATGTGCTCAGTTGAGCAAATGATCGCGACAGGAGTTGTCGCCCTCTTCAGGATTTGCCGGACGATTCGATAATTACGTTGGCAGTCGAAGCGAGTGGCACCCCGGCGCCCGGTTTTCATATATGGCTGGCAACGACAGACGAGCGCATCCGCGCTACCCCGCATGGTTTCCGATCACCGTCCGCTTCGAAGGGCGTAGTGAACCGCTGCCCGGCATGCTGTGCGATATCTCGAACGGCGGAGCGATGGTATGGGGCTTCTGGTCCGGCTGTCCGGCTACCATTGTTGATGTCGAAATCCAGTACCGCTCTGAAGCCTTCTTGCTGCCCGCCCACATCGTATCCACCGAACGGCAGTGGGACACCGACATCCTCCATCTCCAATTCCCCGACGGCCTTGTCGATGGTTCCCCCCGGCTCATCGATCTCATAGCCGAACTTCGCGACCACTTCGAGGACCA
>JANPDX010000739.1:0-1737 GCA_031431695.1 Dehalococcoidia bacterium | reverse complement strand
AAGCCTGCTAGGGGTGGATAAGGACCACACATGAAGCACATCGATGCACTCGGCGACGGCGACCTCTACAGCGCCAACATCAAGTCGGCCAAGGAATGGATCGAGCGCAACAAGTCAAGGATCAAGGCCGAGCCCAACAAGACCATCTTCTACTCCGGGCGTGACTACGACCTCGAGGAGCTGAGAGACAACATTCCTTCGAGTGATCGCAAGGCATTCATGGGGACGCCAATCTACAAGCGCCTAGCGGCGATGGGCAAGCGATCCGTCACCGAAAAAATCCCGCTCGACTTCCAGACGCTTGAGGCCGTCATGACGAAGATCCGCAGTCATCCGGTCATCATCGACAAAGACCGAATCGAACAGGAATTCGCACACGCGTGGGATTGCTATCAGCAGTTGGACGAGTTGCCAAAGCTGATCCCGGCGAAGACGATGAAAGAATGCTGGAAGCGGCTCTCCGAAGTCTTTGCCTCAAATGCCGTGGGCGATATCAAGATTCTCGACGGCTGTGCCGACGACTACACCCAGCTCAAAGAGGACAAGGATTACATCCAGAAAGAACTCCCGAGGCTCCTCAGTGGCAGCGAGAACCTGTCGGACGAAGGGAAGGAAGTGCTGATGAAGCAGGTGCAAAAGTACGCGGCGTTCTTCGACCGACGCTACACGGGCCTGATGCGTCAACTCGACCAGTCGAGGAAGCGGCTCAACGGCGACAAGGCGAGCTGACCGGGAACCGTGTCACACTAGTTTCACTGCTATCGAGTCGTCACCGCCCAGCATTCGTGAGCCGCCGCTCGAGGTCATGGATCCGGATATCGACGTTCGTGAGTGATTGGCTCTTCACTTTCAGAAGCTGATCGCGCGCGACCTTGAAGGCGGTCTTGTTGTCCTGCCCAGTGATCCGCTTTACGATCAGATTGGCCCACCACGAAGGTTGAGCAATGCCGACCGCAATTTCGAGCGCGGCAACCTTGAGCCCGCCCTTGACGGCCACGCCCACCGCCTCTTTCTCGGCCGCCCGCACGCCTTTGAGAATTGTCGCTCCCTCGACCGCGGCGCCCACGAACGCCGTAGCGATGAGAGCGGCCAGGTCGACGGCGGCGGACAGGTCCTCCATGTCCTCGAACGCGTCTTCGAGCTCTTTCTCCATTTCCTGGAAACTCTTCTCCGACTCGACGCGCAGCTTTCGAGTTCTGTCGAGCGCGGTCTGCAGCTTGAGCAACTGCTCCTGGTTCTCCTTGACCACTTCGGGATTGAGCGGGATGACGATCTTGTCGCCGGCTTCGACGCCTTCCGGCGTTTTCCGCAACTTCCTGAGCGCATCGTTGGCCTTGTCGTTCCAGACCACCTTCCAGTCGGCGAAGCCGTAGGTCTTCGCAATGGCGGAGACCTTGTCTCCCTTCCTTATGACATGGGTCTGCGGCTTGGCGCTCATCAGAAGGCTCCGTATCGGATAGGGTGTCGGCGCATGGACCGCGCCGGCGCATTTTCGGGCGTCCGCGACGCGGGTTGCAAGGCGGGTCACGCCTCCGTGACACTCACCGACCCCCATAACGAGTGCTAATTTTAGGTCAGTAGAATCCTTAGTGACGAGTTCGGTATCAGCGTCGCGAGGCCTCAGAACCGGTACCGGGCACCGAACGCTACCGACGTTCCACGCGTTTGGCCACGAACGCTGTCATTCATGCCCACCAGGTAGAAGTCTGTCACGCTGTCATAGGGGTAAAGATAGGC
>JANPDX010000738.1:0-16231 GCA_031431695.1 Dehalococcoidia bacterium | reverse complement strand
CGATGTCGGGCTGATGTTCCCGGAAGAAGAGATGCTCGGCGTTGACCTCGTCATACCCGACTTCACGTATCTGCGAGACCACAAGGAGAAGCTGCGCGCAATCTTCTTGACCCACGGGCACGAGGACCACGTCGGTGCGCTGCCGTACTTCATGCGGGAGTTCAACGCACCGATTTATGGCGGCAGGCTGACTGACGGCTTAATTCGCGTGAAGCTGCAAGAACACCGGTTGCTGCAGAACGCGGAAACGCACGTTGTTGCGCCGGGCGAAGTAATCAAGGCTGGTGTCTTCGAAGTCGAATTCTTCACGGTTGCGCACAGCATCCCGGACGCCTGCGGACTGATCGTGCGGACGCCGCTTGGGCCGGTGGTGCATACCGGTGACTTTAAGCTCGACCACACGCCCGTGATGGATCAACACACCGACCTGATTCGCCTGGCCCAGGTGGGCGCCGAAGGTTGCCTGTTGCTGATGGCCGATTCGACCTACGCCGAGATCGAAGGCTATACGCCAAGCGAACAACTCGTGGGTGAAGCGATCCGGACGATCGTCGTGAATGCCAAGAGCCGCGTCATCGTCGCAACCTTCGCTTCGCTGATTTCGCGGGTGCAACTTGTTGTGGACGCGGCAGTATTCACGGGCCGAAAGGTTTTCGTCACAGGGCGTTCGATGATCGACAACGTCGCGATGGCGCGGCAGCTGGGGTACATCAAGGCTCCGGACGGTGTGATCATTGGCGTGGAAGAGATGCGGAACACGCCGGCGGCGAAGCTGATCATCATCACCACGGGCAGCCAGGGTGAGCCAACCAGTGCACTCACCCGGATGGCGAACGGAGACCACCGGCACATCACCATCGCCGAAGGCGACACTGTGGTGCTGTCGTCGAGCCCGGTGCCCGGTAACGAAACCGCCGTATACCGGAACATCGACAACCTGTTCCGCCTTGGGGCGGAAGTGCTCTATAACCGAATTTCGAACATCCATGTCCGCGGACACGCGAGCCGCGAGGAACTCAAGATCATCCAGGGGCTCCTGCAGCCCGAGTACTTCGTGCCAATCCACGGGGAGTACCGTCACCTGGTGGTCCACGCGAAGCTGGCGGAGTCGGTCGGGGTGCCGGAAGGCAACGCATTCGTGATGACCGACGGCGATGTCCTCGAAATCGACAGCGAGAGCGCCTACATGGCCGAGCGCGTGCCAGCGAGCTACGTCTATGTCGATGGGCTGGGCATCGGGGACGTGGACCAGCACATCCTGCGCGACCGCGCACACCTTTCGACGGATGGCGTGGTGGTTGTGATGGTCACGGTGGACAAGCAAACCGGAAAGTTGGACCGGCCGGCCGAAGTGCTGACGCGCGGATTCGTCGATGCCGATGAACGTGAAGACTTGATTGAGCGATGCCGCGGCGTTGTCGCCAAATCGCTCGAGGGCAGCGCCCATTACGTTGAATTTAGCGACATCAACACGAGGATTCGCGACTCAGTGAGCAAGTTCCTCTATGATGAGACACGCAGGCGACCCATGGTGCTGACAGTGACTGTCGAGGTCTAAGTCAGGGAATCGTGTGGGTAGCCGCCGTCACGCGACCTGCGGGGGTGCGAGGCGGATGAGGAGTGCAGCCCATGGCGGCACGCGCACGAACAAGGCCCCGCCCTACGCGCACGGAGCGTGCTCCGCGCGCGAGGAAGCGGAAAAGCCAGCTCTCGCTTGATTCTCTGAACCGGCCCGAAGTGCTGGGCACCCTGGCGGCGGTTGCTGCACTGGTTGTGCTGCTGTTTGTCCCCGACGTCCGTACCGCTATCGCAGACGGCCGTGACGGGGTGTTGCGGAAACTTGGGCTCGGCGTGTTCGTCGTCCTCGGATGGACGCTTTTGGGCGCCATCGCGGTATGGAGGCGGTGGTATCAGCGGGGCGGACGCTTCTGGCGGAAGACAGCGGGAGTCGTGGCCCTTGGCCTGTTCGCATGGGGACTGCTGGCACTGAACGAAGCTGATTGGTCGGCAGGTTCGGTGATGTTCAAAGAGGTAAGCCTGGGAGGGCAAGCAGGCCAGCGCATGGTCGATGGCTTCTTTGGGAAATTGGCCTGGTTGGGCGTGCTAATCCTTGCGGCGAGCCTGCTGGCGCCAACGGCCACGCGCTGGGTAGCCGTGAACGTGCCGATGTGGATGGAAGAAGGTTGGCGGCGGCGTTACCCTCACCGCGCCGCTTCCGCGATGGCGCGATGGTTCAGTTTTGTCTTGCGGAAGCCCGGCCTGAATCGCGAAGAAGTGATCATAGGGGCCGGCGGATTCGAACGGATAGTGCCGATGAGGAGCGGCCCGATCGAGGGGACGCCGGTGGTGTTCCGGCCTTCTATCGACGCGGCATCGCCGAGTTCCACGCTAGGGACCGGAGCGGCGGCGACATTCACGAGTGTGGTTGTGGCGGAGCCCCCGGCCGTTATCGGAGACTTGGCGGTCCCAGAGGCAGCGGACGAGGATGGGCCAGACGAACCGCAACAACTCGGGCTTGAACTCGGTCTGAACCGAAGCGGCTGGCAGTTGCCCGCGCTGGAGATGTTGAACGCGCCCATCCCCAGCATCCATCGGAAGCACGATAACGCGGCCCGGGCCCAACTCATCGTTGATACGCTGGCGAGTTTCGGCGTCGATGCCACGGTGGTTGAGATTAACGAGGGCCCCACGGTTACGCAGTTCGGCGTGGAACCGGGCTGGGAGGTGCGCTATAAGGACGTGCAACTCCGTGAGGAATCCGGTAAGACACTCTTGACCGCCGATGGACGGCCTCGGACCGAGCGGGTGGAAACGGCACGGACGCGGGTGCGGGTGAACAAGATCACGGCACTGCAAAACGACCTGGCGCTTGCCCTGGCTGCCCCGAGCCTTCGCATCGAAGCGCCGGTGCCGGGCCGGGCGATTGTCGGCATCGAAGTCCCGAACGACTCCGCGTCGGTGGTGACCATGCGGGCCGTGATGGAGACGAAGGAGTTCCAGGACCTGGCGCGGAAGAGCAAGCTCGCCCTCGCGCTTGGCAAGGGCGTTTCCGGGACACCCGTTGTGGCGGACCTTGCAAAGATGCCTCACCTGCTCATCGCGGGGGCAACCGGTTCGGGCAAGAGCGTCTGCATGAACGCGGTTATCGCCGGGATCATGGTGAACGCGACGCCAGACGATGTCCGGTTCGTGATGGTAGACCCCAAGCGCGTGGAGCTGACCGCGTACTCAGGCGTCCCGCACATGGCCTTCAGCGAAGTCATCGTTGACGTGGACAAGGTGGTCGGCGTGCTCCAGGCCGTGGTCGGCGAGATGGAAGCACGCTACAAGAAGTTCGCGAACGTGGCGGTGCGAAACATCGACTCGTACAACAAGCACCCGCGCATTCTGATTAAGCTGCCGTACTGGGTGGTGATCATCGACGAGCTGGCAGACCTGATGATGGCGGCGCCGTTTGAAGTGGAGAAGCTGATCTGCCGGCTGGCGCAATTGGCCCGTGCGACCGGAATCCACCTGGTGGTCGCGACCCAGCGACCGTCCGTCGATGTCGTCACCGGGCTGATCAAGGCGAACTTCCCCACGCGTATTGCTTTCGCGGTGACGTCGCAGACGGACTCGCGCACCATTCTCGACACGGGCGGCGCCGAGAAGTTACTGGGGCGCGGCGACATGCTGTACATGCCGACCGACGCGGCCAAGCCGATCCGCATCCAGGGCGTTTACGTGTCCGATACCGAGGTTGAGCGGCTGGTGGAATTCTGGAAGGACGAGCGATTCAGCGCGTTGGCTCCGGAGAAAGCGGATGAGTTATTGGAACGCGCACTCGCGGAAGCCAACGGTGGAGATGCGATCATCGATGTTGACACCGACGACCCGGTGGTGGAGAAGGCTCGCGAGTTAACGTTGCAGCATCAGCGTGTTTCCCCGTCGTTGTTGCAACGAAGGCTCAAGGTAGGCCAGTTGAAAGCCAACCGGATCATCGAAATCCTGGAGGACGAAGGGCTCGTGGGTCCGAGGGAAGAAGGCGAATCACGAAGGGTGCTGGTGGGCACACCAGACGGCCTCGCTTGATACACTGCGAAGAATGAAGAATTTGAAATCGCTGCTGACTCGGGGGGAATCGCCCGATGAAGTGATTGCCGAACCCAAGCAGCACGAACGCTGTCTGTCGTGCGGGGCCGACCTCGAGGGTTCGAAATCGTACGAGCGGTACCGGGTCTGCCATTCGTGCGGATTCCACTTCCATCTGACCGCGCGCGAACGGCTGGCGACACTGCTCGACGTTGGCAGCTTTCACGAGGACGACCGCGGCGTGACGAGCATCGACCCGCTTTCGTTTCGCGATAAGCAGTCTTACCGATCGCGGGTAATCAACGCGCAGCGGCGGACTGGACTGACCGAGTCTGCCCTCACCGGGACCGGAAGCATCTACGGGCGCGACCTTGTGCTGGCGGTGATCGACTTTTCGTTCCTCGGCGGCTCCATCGGTGTTTCGGCGGGCGAGCGGCTCGCGCGGGCATTCGAAAAGGCAACATCGCGAAGGGTGCCGGTCGTGCTGGTTTGCTCAACCTCGGGTACAAGGATGCAAGAGGGCCTGCTGGCCCTGATGCAGGGGGCGCGAATCGCGGCGGCGGTGCAACGGCACGACCGCGCGGGCCTGCCGTATATCGCGGTGCTCACGGATCCGACGACGGGTTCGGCGTACACCGGCTTCGTCAACCTTGCCGACATGATCCTCAGCGAGCCGAACGCTCTTGTGGGTTATGCGGCTTTGCGGGCTTTACAAGAGGCGGCTGGCGCGGAACTGCCGAAGGGTGCGCATACCTCGGAAGCGCACCTTGCTCATGGCCTCATCGACGCGGTGGTGCCACGGCAACAGCTTCGGGACTCGCTGGCGCAACTTCTCGACTTGCTGATGAACGACTACCGCTTAACCGCCCAAAACGACCGCCGTGAGGGCCACGCGCAGCATGCGCCGCGGACGGCATGGCAGCAGGTTCAACTCTCGCGGCACGCGGACCGCCCAACGGCAGCCGACCTGATCGCCCGGATGACGAACTCGTTCGTTGCGGTTCATGGTGACCGGAGCGGCCAGGACGACGCTTCCATCATGGCTGGCATCGGGTCGTTGGGCGGAGAGGCGGTGATGTTCGCCGGACAGGTTCGGGGCCACGGCGAGGACGCGGTCGGGCGGGTGAGCGCCGCAGGCTTCCGCAAGGTTCGGCGGGCGATGGCTCTCGCAAAGAAATTTGACCTTCCGCTGGTGACGTTGATCGATACCGATGGCGCGGACCCTTCCCTGGCGAATGAAGAAGCTGGCCTCGGCTTCGCGGTCGCGCATTGCATGGCATCGATGCTGGAACTGCCGGTGCCGACGGTGGCTGTCATTACGGGCGAGGCTAACTCCGAGGGAGCGATGGCGATGGCCGTCGCCGACCGGGTGTTGATGCTCGACAACGCGGTCTATGAAGTGATCCGGCCCGAAGACGCGGCGATGATCCTCTATGGTGGGGCGAGCTCGGCGGGCGAGGCGGCCGAGCGGCTACGGCTGACATCGCACGATTGCCTCAGGCTCGGGATCATCGATCACACCGTGCCGGAGCCGGGCGAAGGCGCGCATACTGACCACGGCGAGGCTGCCCTCATCTTGCGGCGGGCAATCCTTCGGGAGCTTTCGAGGATCCAGAGGATGCGGGCGAAACGCCGCATCGAAGAGCGGTACTCGCGGTACCGCCACATCGGATCGACGCGGAGCTGGCTTCGCGGGCGGCTGGAGCGGAGGATCGCACACCTCACCGACCGTTGGGGCGGGCTCACAGGACGGCTGCGAGATCGTTCCACGATGCGCCAGCGGCTCGATTTCGGTGGAGACGAGTCAGACATTCCGGTGTAGCAAACGGCGGCCACCGCCCGGCCGCACGTGCATTGGACGAAAGCGAACCGGCGGACAACACTTTGCTGACCGTCCGATGGAGATTCGCCCCTGGAGCCCAACGACCTGCTTTTGATTCCGCTGGGGCTCGTGGTGGCTACGTTCGGGACGCTTGTCGGCGCGGGCGGAGGTTTCATCCTCGTCCCGGCGCTGCTGTTTCTCTACCCGGATAAGAAGCCCGAAACCATCACCGCGATGTCGCTGTTTGTCGTATGGGTGAATTCGATGTCCGGTTCGGTCGCGTACGGGCTGCACCGGCGAATCGACTATCGCAGCGGAGCATATTTCGCGGTGGCGACACTCCCAGGGGCGGTCGCCGGGGCGATCGTGGTGGGGTACATCCCGCGAAGGGCTTTTGACGGGATGTTCGCGTCCGTGCTCATCACGCTCGGCGTAGTGTTGCTACTGCGGCGAGCTTCGAACGCCATCCAGCCGCCGGTGACAGGCTGGAGCAAAGTCACCCGCCAGCTCACGGACAAGAGCGGAAACACCTACCGTTATTCGTTTCAGATGTGGAAAGGGATGGCCATCAGCGGCGGAGTTGGCTTCCTCAGTAGCCTGCTAGGCATAGGCGGTGGGGTGATTCATGTGCCAGTGATGGCTACCGTGCTCCACTTCCCCGTACATATCGCGGCGGCGACGTCCCAGTTCGTGCTGGCGTTCATGGCGGCTGAAGGGACAGCGGTCCACTTCCTGACAGGGAACCTTCAACTCGACCGTTCGTTCGCCCAGGCGGTGATGCTGGCACTGGGCGCGGTACCGGGGGCGCAGATCGGCGCCTACCTATCGAGGCACGTCCACGACGCCCTCATCATTCGGGCGCTGGCGGGGGCGCTGGTGCTTGTCGGAATCCGGCTGGGGATTAAGGCAATCGCGGGGTAGGAGCGGGCTAGGAATTCTCCCAATCGCGCCATCCACTTCGGCGGTCGCCGTCCGCTTCGAGGACGTGGCCCTGGCCCGGACGCTTCGTTACGATTGGAGCTTCCAGCTTTTTGAGGATGAACCACGCACCAAAGGTGAGCGCGCACATGAGGGCGGCCATCATTGCCAGGCGTTGGATTCCGCGTTGGCTCGCGCTAGCCCAGGTTTCGTAGGAACCCTTCGCGAGCTTGAGAGCGGCACGGCCGTCGCCCGCCGCCTGGGCTGCTTCGGCTTTCGCGAGATCGCCATCCGGATCGGTGAACATCATGCCGATGGTGCCGAAAAAGTTCGGGCTGAAGTCGTTCTGCCTGGTCTTCGCTATCTGGATCATCTTGCCGGCCGCGACATCGTTATAGGCGGAAGTGACCGCATCGGCCGCAGCGGACTTGGCACCCGGGAAATCGCCAGCGGCATACTTTTCCCGTGCCTGGAGCAGCTTTTGTTGGGGCGGTGAATCGGCCGGCGTTTTCTCGATTGCTGTTGTGGATGAGATGATCGCGTTTATGGCCTGGCGCTGGTCGCCAACCACAACCAGCGTCTCGGACACGCGCTTCTTGCCCCATGCATGGTTTACCCCGTCGGGCTGGCCGAGCCCGGCCTGGGTGCTGAGCCCGGCCACTTCGGCGTAGATATCGAGAACCTTGTTCGCCCTCGCAACCTGGTCGGGGACGGGATCGAAGACCCACGCGAGGAGGTTGTCGTAGATGTCGGAAGGCATGCCCGAGAGTCCGAGCGTGGCGGCACGCATCTGCAGTTCAGTCACTTTGTCATGTGCGGCCCTACGAGTGGCCAAAAGGGGTTTGGCGGTCACCGGCTGGAACACCCAATCGAGGAAGAGCGTATCCAGGTTCTTGGCGCCGACCCACTCGCCGTGGTCCATGAACCAGCCGCCGTCAAGGGGCCACAGGGACTTCTCGTCGTCCATGCGGGAGAGCACGGCATTCATGTTCGCGCGGCCGCCGATAGCGGTTTCATACGCGAACCAGAACGAACCCGAGCGGCCGTAAAAGTACTGCGTGATTGCGCCGCTCAAGCCGTTGCTCCATGTCGAAAGAGGCTGATTGAAGCCAGATGCCTGCCAACGCCAGTCTCGGGGCGTGAATCCCAGCTCCGGGGCGACTACTCGCGTGCCGTATTCGGCAAGGCCTTCGACCATGAACGAAGACTGAAAGTGCCTGTATGTGGCCCACTGATGCGCGAGTTCATGAACCGTCACTTCCTCGTCCACCCCGGTGCCAGTGGCGAGCAAGACCTCGCCGCCTCCGTTAAACGCGATACCGGCCGCGCCCAAGAATTCAACATGATGAGACTGGCGCATGGTGAGCGCATCGGCCGGGTAGTTCCAACCGAAGACTGCTTCGAGGAGAGGGAATGACTTTTGCGCCACGGCCCACTGTTTGTCGGCCCAGGCCTGGTCTCGTTTGAAGTACTTCAGCGCCATGTGGACAGTCCGGCCGTCTTGCATCGCAACGTCGGCTTCGAGTTTTCCTGCCTTCGAAAGGTCGGTAATCGACTGCATGTACGCCGAGAAAGTCGTATCCAACCCGCGTTGGCGGCACTTGTCATCCATCGCCGCGCAGCGCGCGACCACGTCCGGGTCGTCGCCGTTGATCGCGATGATCGTTACTTCGCCGCAAACCCAGCGAGTCTTGGAGGCGGCTTTGACTTCCTTCGGTTGTTGCGAGGCACGGAGGCAGCCCGGGTCCAGGTAGTTGTCGCCTGACTCTGGTACATCAACGAGGACGAACGAACCCGGTCCCTGGCCGATGAACGGGGTTTCGATGAGTCCCGGTTCGAGCGTCATGAGCTTGCCGCCCGTGCGCGGAGGGATGTCATAGGTAGCATCGAGGGTGATGCGGAGGTTCGCCTTCAGCGGTCGCGGAAGCGTCGTCATGGCGATGCCGGCCAATTGAGCGGCCTCGTTGCCGGGAGTGACCTTCGTCTCAAGGGCCTGGCCGTCGGCGGTGATCACCAGGTTTTCCGCGCCCGGCATGATGTACACCGGGAGTGTCGCAAGATCCTTCGTCTGCGTGTTCTTGAACTCCCCGTGGACACGAACGCTCATTCGGCCGTTTTCGGTGTCTACGTTGTAGAAGCTTTCAGACGCGACAGCGTAGGGAATAGCCATTTGAGCGGAAGCAGAAGCTGCGACGCCGCGGCTGAGCGGCGCGATGAGCACGGCGAAAAGAGCGACCAGAGCGAACCGACGGACCCTCATGCTTCAACTTTCGGCAGTGGTCCACGAAGAGCGCAGATCGAGTGGGTGACAAAGGTGCCCAAGGAACGGGCGGCAGCGCAGGCAATTCGCGTTCCCGAGCCCGTCATGCCAGTATGCCGAGTCGAACCAAGGAGGACGTGATGGGCAAGCTTGAGGGACGAGTAGCGTTGATTACGGGCGGGGCCAGGGGCCAGGGGGCGGCGGAAGCAGCACTCTTCGCCACCGAAGGCGCCGCGGTGATAGTGACGGATGTGCTGGACGCTGATGGCGCGGCGACCGCGAAGGCCGTAGGTGGCGCCTACCTCCACCATGACGTGGCCGACGAAGGACGTTGGCAGGAAGTGGTCGCGGAAATCCTGCGGACGCACGGAAGACTCGACATCCTGGTAAACAATGCCGGCATCTTCAAAACCGGCGGAATCGTCACAACCAGTCTCGCGGACTACCGCAAGGTCATCGATGTGAACCAGGTTGGCGTGTTTCTCGGGATGCGCGCCGTCGCCCCTTCGATGATCGAGCGCGGGTCGGGGGCGATTGTGAACATTTCTTCGATCGCCGGCATGCAGGGTTCGCCTGGCGCCGTCGCGTATGGCGCCAGCAAGTGGGCCGTGCGGGGCATGACCAAGAGTGCCGCTAGCGAACTCGGCCGTTACGGCATCCGCGTGAACTCGATTCATCCGGGGATCATTGATACGCCAATGTTGCAGGAGCTGCCCGGGATAGAAGCTGGCAACGGCGACCGCTGGATTCGCCGGATCCCGGCCGGACGGTTCGCCGAGGCGCACGAAGTCGCGAAACTCGCGCTCTTCCTGGCCTCGGATGACAGCAGCTACTCTTCGGGCGCCGAATTCATCATCGATGGCGGGATGACGGCCTCTTAGACGGGTCCCTCACGCACGGGTCTTCGCGCTTCTGTTCCGGCTAGTTCTGGCTTCACGGGGCGATCCTGCGGGGAGGCAGGTAGATGGTGAACTCGACGAGCGGCATCATCCTGACGCTGTGGGGCTGCTGTTGCTCGTCTCGCTTCACGAGGTCGAGGCGCTCGAACAGTGTGATGTCGGCGCTCACAACGCGGCCACGCGTGAGACGAAGCCGGTCGTGCCAGACGTTGTAACCGCCGAGTTTGCCATCGCGACGATCGAACGCCCCTTTGAGGGGGTGCGTGAGTGCCACTTGCCCGGCCTCCAGTGATTCGAAGCCGCTGAGTTGGGAAACGGGCTCGCCCGAGTCTTCGAGTTCAAGTTGCATCGGAGCCCAAACGCTCTCTGCGCGCATCTTGTAACGAGAATAGCGATGGGCTATCGCGTCGTATTGGCAATCGAACTGCATGCGCGCCCGGTGCCACGGGAGCTTCCAGAAGTACCGGGGCAGGGCGACCGTCCATGAATCGAGCGTGGTGCCGAAGAACCAGACGAGCCGCTCGCCGGTCCGGCGGTCGATCACGTAGGCCCGGTAGTTCGTCTGGCCGAAACGCCAGCGCGGATATGGCATCCGCGCGAATCGAAAGTCCCGGTCGATGAACGGGACCACGGAGACAAGGGCTCGTTGTTCGCCTTCAACTTCGATGCAATCCAGGGCGAAGCGTTCGTGAACGTGCGGCCGAAGGCGTTCTGGCGGGATGGCGTAGCTGACGATGGCGAAATGCTCAAGGCCGGAGACCGCATCGATCCCGCCAGCCCGAGGCCGCGCCAACATGCCGGCGGTGAACCTGAGCTTGTCGTGCCGCAGCGGCTCTGTCACTTCCTGCTAGCCAACGGTGCCGGAAGCCTTGAGCGCAGCGATCTTCGCTTCGTCATAGCCGAGGGCCTTCAACACCTCGTCCGTGTGTTGCCCGAGGATGGGCGAGCTGAACTTCGGCTTGCCAGGGGTATCGCTGAGCTTCGGACCGACGCCAATTTGCTTTACCGGCCCGATGGGGGAATCAACTTCGATGACCATTCCGCGGGCGAGGTTGTGTTCGTTGGTAACGACGTTTTCCATTTCGAGGACAGGAGCGGCACAGATGTCGAACTGCGACATGATGGCCATCCATTCGTCCGCAGTCTTCGCTTTGAAGATGCCCTTGAAGCGTTCGATCATCGCAGGCCACTCGTCCTGGTTGAACTGACGGGGGAGCAGGTCTTCGGTGCCGATGACCTTGCAGAGGGCCTCCCAGAAATGGCCTTCGATGCTGCCAATGGAGAACCAGCGGCCATCGGAGCACTCGTAGGTGTTGTAGAACGGGGAGGCTCCGTTGAGGAGCATGGCGCCCGGCCTGATAGCAGTGCCGCTGGAGAAGAACTGGGTGAAGGCGCTGGTCATCAGCGAAAGCACCCCATCGCTCATGGAGATATCGACATCCTGCCCGCGGCCGGTTTTTTCGCGGGCAATGATCGCCAGGCAGATCGCGAACGCTCCGGTCAGGCCGCCACCGGCGAAATCGGCGACCAGGTTGACCGGGATCGCTGGCGCCTGGCCGGGCCGCCCGGTGACGCCAAGCGCCCCACCGATGGAGATGTAGTTAATGTCGTGACCGACAAGATTGCTGTACGGACCAGTTTGGCCGAAGCCCGAGATGGAACAGCAGATGATGCGCGGGTTGATTTTGGCAAGAGTCTCGTAGTCGACTCCAAGACGTTTTACGACGCCCGGACGGAAGCCTTCGATGACGACATCGGCCGACTTGACCATGGCGTAGAAGATTTCACGGGCGGCTTCATCTTTGAGATTGAGGGCGACGGACTTCTTGCCACGTCCGAGGGCGTTGTAGGCGGCGGCGCGGTCCGCGGCTTCACTTCGGCGGAGGCCGCCCCCACCGAGTTTTGCCGAGGACCCCGGAACGGCCTCGACGAGCGTGACATCGGCCCCAAAATCGGCGAGGAGCATGGAACAGTGTGGTCCCGGGGCGAGCCGGGAGAGATCGAGAACTTTGATGCCGTCGAGCGCCATAACCATGGTGCGAAACTCCTGAAACGAAGGTGGTTATGGGCGGTAGCATGGCCGTGGCGAAGGGGTGGTGCAACCGCTGGGACGCTAGCCACGGAGACACAGGAATCCGGACGAGTTCAAAAAGATCACACCGGGCAGGACGCCGATGGTTGCCTGCGAGGCCGCGAGTGCGTAGGAATGACTGGCACAATCGAAGTGGAGGAACTGTCATGGCACGCCTTACCGAACTCAGCCGGTCGGTCCAAGGGAAAGTTGTGCTCGTCACTGGTGCGGGGAGCGGGATGGGACGGGCGACCGCGTTCCTTTTCGCCGATGAGGGAGCGAAGGTCGCAGCCGTGGACCAAAACCGGGAGCCGATCGAAGCGGTGGTGGCGGAGATAACGAATGCGGGCTCCGTCGCGAAGGCCTGGACCTGTGACATTTCGAACCGGGAAGCGGTGAAGAAACTCGTTGACGAGGTGGTCGCGGCGTTTGGCGGACTCGACATCCTGGTGAACAACGCCGGCATTTCGGCGGCGGTCCCGATCGAATCGGACGCGTACGACGAAGCATGGGCTCGGGTGCTGGCAGTGAACCTGACCGCGATGACGCACACGATCCGGGCGGCGTTGCCATACCTGAGAAAATCATCGAGTCCCCGAATTATCAACATCGCGAGCACGGAGGGACTCGGCGCAACGCCGGGAAACAGTCCGTATACGGCCGCCAAGCATGGAGTCATCGGACTGACGAGATCGCTCGCGCTTGAGTTCGGCAAAGAGGGCATCACCGTGAATTGCATCTGCCCGGGACCGATCCGGACGGGCATGACGGCGCCGATACCGGAAGAAATGAAGCAGAAGTACGCGCATCAGCGGACTGCGCTGCGACGGTACGGGACGCCGGAAGAGGTCGCGCAGATGACGCTCAGCTTCGCCTTACCGGCCGCATCGTTCCTGACCGGAGTGGCTGTCCCGGTAGACGGCGGCCTGACGATTCGACGGGCGTGAGGCGGGCAACGAGCCAACCGTGAAACATCCCGGAATCGGCCTTGGGCTATCATGTCCCAATGGCAACGGACCTACTCGAAGTCGAATGGCAGTACGCGGCGCTCGACACCCGACCGGTGGTGCGTTGGCTGCAAGGTCCGATGCCGGGCGCGTTCAGGGTCGAAGCGGGTGGGACAAAAGAACTCGACGACACGTATTTCGATACCGCCGCGTGGCACGTACACCGGGCCGGATATACCTGCAGGGTGAGGCGCAAGGGCGGAAGCTCGGAATTGACGCTCAAGGGTATGGCCGAGGCAAGCGGCGGGATGCGTTCGCGCCGCGAGCTGACGGAGGCCCTTGAAAACCCGGATTCCGACGTCAAAGCGGCTCTTGGTCCGTGCGGAGACCTCCTCAGGGCAGTCGCCGGGAGAGCGCCGATTAAGGCGGTATTCCGGGTGCGGACCCGTCGCCAGATTTTCAATCTCTCCGATGAGCAGGGACTGCTGGCGGAGATAGCTGTTGATGAGACGAGCATCCCGGTGGGCGAGGATAGGCCGGTCAGACTCTCACGGGTTGAGGTGGAAGTGGACCCGGCGGCGGTCGAACGCGCTCGCCCATTTGTGGCTGCGCTTGTGGCAGCGAACGGCCTGGCCGAAGCCGGGACCTCCAAGTTCGAAGCGGCGCTCATCGCCACGGGCCAAACGGTGCCTCGCGTTGGAGCTGACCTGGGATTGACCGCTGTGAGTCCTGAGATGACTGCCGGCGAAGTGGCCTACGCAGTATTGCGGAAACAGTTTGGCGCGCTGCTAACGAACGAACCGGGCACGAGACTCGGGGAGGATATCGAAGGGTTGCACGACATGCGCGTCGCTTCGCGGAGGCTGCGGGCGGCGATGGCCGCGTTTCGTCCTTTCCTCACCCCGCGGATGCTGCGTTTCCGGGACCAGCTCGGCTGGGTAGCGGCGGCACTGGGCGAAGTGCGAGACCTGGACGTACAGCTGGAAAGGATGCACGAGTGGCGGGCGAACTTCCCGCCAGAACGGGCGGCGGCTCTGGAAGCGGTGGAGGCCCTGCTCGAAACGCGCCGGAGGGCCGCCCGAAAGCGAATGCTCGCGGTGCTCGACTCGCGACGGTACAGCCAGCTCTGCGCGAGTTTCTCCACGGCGTTGCGATTCGGGCCACCGCGGTCGTTCGCGCCAGGGCGGGTCGCGTTGCTGGCGATAGCGCCGGACATGGTGGAGCGCAGGTACAAGCGAGTGCGCAAGCAGGGCGACCTCATTCGGAAGGATTCGTCGCCGGATGCGTATCACCTGTTGCGGATCGACGCCAAGAAGCTCCGGTATGCTCTCGAATTCGTGGGCAATGGGATTTATGGAAAGCCCGCTCTCGAGTTCAGCGCGCGCGTCACCGCGATGCAGGACGTGCTGGGACTGCACCAGGACGCCTATGTGGCCATGGACATGCTGCACGAGATGGCAGACACGGCGGGCCGGAAGCTCGGGCCAGCGACGCTCATGGCGATGGGTTCGATCAGTGAGCGGTACCGGCTCGACGCGATTAACCTGCGCGGCCAGTTCCCGTCGGCGTACAGGCCGATTTCCGGTGATGACTGGAAGCGCCTTCTGAAGCTGATGGAGGGACAGCGGCCTGAAGCAGTTGTCGCCCGCGCTCAACCTTCTGCTGAAAGTCGAAGGTCAAGCTCTAGCACCTGACGGGGACGGGCCTTTGCAGCAGCAATGCCAATCCGCGTGGCGTGTGGAGACAGGGTTGCGAAGCTATTGCTGGGAGCCCGAATCACCAAGACGGCGATGTCGATTCCGACAATCACCTGCTGGAACGGGATGCTTTTGTCCATCGTCACGAATACTTCGAACTGGCCCGCTGCCCGGCGTAACAAGGCACCATTTCGCAACCCCGTCCACTGCATCTCTCGGACCGTCGAGGCGTCATGATCAACCAGCGAACGCGCAAGGCGCCGGGGCATGTTCTCGTCAAGCAGCAGGCGCGCCATGGCGCTCCGCATACTCGATTCCAGCTTCCAGAATGAATCGAACCGCTTGATCGCGGGTGACTGATGGGAAGTCGTCGAGGAATTCTTCAAGCGATACTCCGGATGCGAGATGGTCCGGAAGCGATTTCACCGGGACGCGGGTGCCCATGAAGACGGGCTCGCCGCCAAGGATTTCGGGATCGACATTGATGAGCGATTCGGTGGCTGCATCCATGATGGCAATGGTAGCACTGTCGGCCAGACACTAACCGCCGCCCACTGTATCCTCTCAATCCGGGAATCCGAACCCACCGCGGCCGCTCGCCGAACCGGAAATCGGAAATCGCAGAATCGGAATTTCGCCACATGGCCGTGCTCGTTGATGCAAACACCCGCCTGATGGTCCAGGGCATCGGGACAGAAGGCGCGAACCACATGCGCCGCTCCATCGCCTACGGCACGAACGTCGTAGCCGCCATCCACCCCAAGCGCGGTGGCGAACAGCAGGATGGAGTGCCGATCTTCACGACCGTGGACGCGGCTGTGCGCGAAGCGCAGGCGAATGTCACCATCATCTTCGTGCCCGCACCTTTCGCGGCTGACGCGATCCTCGAGGCGGCCGCCGCGAACGTTCCGCTGATCGTGTGCATCACCGAAGGAATCCCGGTGCTGGACATGGTGAAGGTGAAGGCGGCGATGCGAGGCTCGTCGAGCATCCTCATCGGACCGAACTGCCCGGGGGTGATCACACCGTCCACCAATACGCGCGTCGGGATCATGCCTGGCGACGTGTTCCTGCCGGGACGGGTCGGCGTGGTCAGCCGTTCTGGCACGCTGGTCTACGAGGTCGTTGCGCAGTTGACGAACGAAGGAATCGGGCAGAGCACCTGCATTGGCGTCGGAGGCGACCCGATCATCGGTACCCGCCAGATTGAGGCCATTCGCATGCTGAACGAAGACCCCGATACCGACGCTATCGTGATGGTGGGCGAAATCGGCGGCTCGGCGGAGCAGGAGGCGGCTGAGTACATCAAGGCCAACGTGAAGAAGCCGGTGGTGGCCTTCATCGCGGGTGCGACCGCGCCAGCGGGGCGCCGGATGGGCCACGCCGGCGCCATCATCTCTGGCGAGGACGGGAAAGCAGAGAACAAAAAGGCCGCGCTCAAGGCGGCGGGCGCATGGGTCTCGGATTCTCCGGCGGATATCGGTGTGACGATGAAGAAGGCGTTGCTTGAGCGCGGCCTGCTGAAGTAGTCCACGCGCCTCGCGGC
>JANPDX010000737.1:0-1737 GCA_031431695.1 Dehalococcoidia bacterium | reverse complement strand
GCTCAACCGAGATGAGCGTGCGGGCGATAGCGAGATACAGGCGATCGCGCCGGTGCCGAACATGTGGCCTACGCCTGGCGCGGCGCAGTTCCTCGGCGGCCTCAAGCCCGCGACCCTCGATAACTGGCGCAGCCTGGGCCGTGGTCCGCGCTACGTGAAGTTGGGCGGTCGCGTGTTCTACGAACGCGAAGAGCTCGAGCGATTCGTGGCGGCGAACACGCACGAGTCCACGGCGAGCTCGGCGTGAGCGCACAAGGCGCCGCGCCTGGGAGGTTTCGAGGCACCCAGGAACGGCGAGATCAAAAAGGGAACGACTCGAATTCTAGCACGCTCGCCCGCGTCGAAGCACGGCGTCTCGTTGTAACGCTCGCGGCTGGTCAATACGCTCCGCGTGAACTGCGGCAGACATTTTCGGCTGCGCTGCGCGAATCAATCATGCGAGCCACGCTCGACGGGCGCATCGAGAACTACGTCGCCGAGGAACTCTGGCGTGTCATTCCTGCGCCGGAGCGGGCATGAACGCCGAACAGATCGCCAAAGCACTCGGCGGCAAGCGATCAGGCGATTCGTGGATCGCCCCCTGCCCATCACATGATGACAGATCGCCATCACTGGCGATCAGCGAGAGCGACGACAAGGTTCTAGTTCATTGCCATGCCGGATGCGATCAGTCCGCCGTGATCGACGCGCTTGCTGAGCGTGGATACGAAATTCGCGAGCAACGAGAGAATGAACACGCCAGTGTGGCCGGTTTCGCTGCAAAGAAGCGTCTCGAAATTTCATTCCTGAAAACAAACGGCGTGCGCGATCTGGCGCTCGACGGCGGGCAATCCGCAATCGGTTTCGATTATCGCGACCGCGCCGGTGCTGTTGTTGGAACGAAGGTGCGACGCGGGCTGAATGGTGCCGACCGAGGGTTTTTTTGGCAGAAGGGCTCGCATCCCTGTTTGTATGGCGCCTGGCGCATCTCGAACATGCACGCCAACGATCAGCGGCTCGTGATCGTCGAGGGCGAATCCGATGCGCTCACGCTCTGGCAGCACGAATTCTCCGCACTCGGTCTGCCCGGTGCGAATTCATGGCGCGAGCACTGGGCCGATGATTTCCCCGAAGGCGCTGATCTGTATGTCGTCATCGAACCCGATGCGGGCGGGCAGGCCGTGCTCGCCTGGCTTGCGAAGTCCAAGATTCGGGAGCGCGTCAAGCTGGTCCGAATGCCGAAGGAAACCAAAGACCCGTCGGCGTTGTACTTGTCTGATCCCGAAAAATTTGTCGAGCGATTCGACCAACTGCTCGCGAGTGCCGAGCCGTGGCGCGATGCGGCGGTAGATAAACCGAACAGCGAACCTCCGCGAGTCGAACTTCGCTGTCGCGTGATATGGCCACAAGAGGCAACGACTGCCGAGCCTGTCCGACAAGTCATCCGGGGAATACTTGCAGCCGATAGCTTTGGCCTATGCATGGGCGATTCCGGCACCGGCAAATCGACCGTCGCGGTGGATATGGGCTGCGCGATCGCTGCCGGCAATGCCTGGCGCGGGCATCCCTGCGAGCGTGGCCTAGTCCTGCACATAGCTGGCGAGGGCCTGCACGGGTTGAGACTGCGACTCGCTGCTGCGATCCGCGAAGGCCACGGCACACCGGGAATGCCCTACGGGATCATTTCGCAGTCACTCGACCTGATACGGCCTGGCGACATTGGCGAATTGTTGGAGCTGATCGCCGCTCCTGAATCGG
>JANPDX010000736.1:0-2708 GCA_031431695.1 Dehalococcoidia bacterium | reverse complement strand
GGCGCCGTACTCGTTGACGCCTTGCGCAAAGTCACCCGGTTGCCATTCGACCTCCACCTGATGTGCGGCGAAACTTCGATGTGGACGTTGATCGAGTCGGCCGTTTCGGCGTACTGCTCGATGAGCCGCTCCGGTGCCACGCACATCAGGTGGAGGTCGAATGGCAACCGGGTGACTTTGCGCAAGGCGTCAACGAGTACGGCGCCAAAGGTGATATTCGGCACGAACCGCCCGTCCATCACATCAAGGTGGAGCATGTCGGCGCCGCCGAGTTCGGCCGCCCGCACTTCGTCGGCGAGGCGTCCGAAGTCCGCTGTCAGGATGGATGGGGCAATCTTCACGGTCGGCATCGCCTCCATTCTATCCCTTCCGGCGCCAGCAGTTATACTATCTCGCATAGGCATCTGATCATTTATGGCAGTAAAAATCGTAACCGACTCGACCTGCGACCTCCCTCCCGCTCTCGTGGCAGCCTACGAGATTACGGTTGTCCCGCTGACCGTCCTCTTCGGCGAAGATGCTTTCCTCGACACCATCGAGATCACGGCGGATGCGTTTTACGAACGCATGACAACGGACAAGGTGCTGCCACGCACCAGCCAGCCTTCGGTGGAGTTGTTCCGCGAGGCTTACGGTCGATGTGGCGCCGATGGCAATGAAATCGTTTCTATCCACCTGTCATCGAAGATGTCGGGCACCCTCAACGCCGCATCGGTCGCCCGGGAGGCCGTCGCACCAGAGATACACATCGACCTCATCGATTCCTACAGCGTCAGCCTGGGCCTGGGCCTCATCGTCCTCGAAGCCGCTCGCGCCGCGCAGGCCGGAGCGTCCCTCGCCGAAGTGGTTGCCACCGCTCGGCGCGTAATGGATCGGGTTTCGGTGCATGTGATGGTCGATACCCTCGAATATCTTCAGCGCGGCGGCCGGATCGGGCGCGCGCAGTCTTTCCTCGGTTCGGTCCTGAGCTTCAAGCCGATTCTTCGTGTCGAAGACGGCGAAGTGACGCCGCTCGAACGCGTCCGAACGCGCACGAAGGCGATTGAACGCATGTTTGAGATCGGCGCCTCAATGGCGCGATCGAAGGAGATGTTCGTTGCCTATTCCGGCAGCGACGCGGACGCACGGGCATTGATCGACCGCCTGCGCCCGCGCCTCCCTCACACCGACCTCTACCTTGCCCAGCTTGGTCCGGTTGTGGGCGTCCATTCGGGTCCGAATGCCATCGGGATCGCGGCACTGGAGCGGGAGTGACCGCCGTGCAAGGCACCGATTCCGCCCGCCTCCGCCGAGTGTTCGAACTCGAAATCGAACGCGGTTGCGACAACACGACGGTCATCGGTGGCCTTGACCGGATGCTGATTCAAATGTCCGAGGACGGCCTTATCACGCCTGCGAGTCCTCTTGCTCAGCGATTCAAAGCGCTGCCAGCGTCCGGATACCGTTCGATGGGCGACGACGACCGCAAATCCTGGGTCGAAGGAACCATCGTCGCACTCTCGGCGCCCCGTCCGTCGGGTTCCTCCCTCTCCCGCGACGCAGGAGTCCGGATGCGAGAATCCTTACCCGTGGGCGAAGGCCGAAAGATGCCGAACCGCCCAACTCCGTCCGCTCGAAGCGGTAGAGCCACCCGGCCCCCGGCAACACGGTCGCAACTCGAACAGCCAGGAGAAGCGTCCGCCAGCGTCCCGGCCAGCGCGCTCAAACTCGATTCGCCGCTCACCCGCCTTCCGGGTGTCGGAAAGGCCGCGGTCGAGCGGTTCGAAAAACTCGGAGTAACCTCCGCCGCTGACGCCGTCTTCCTCTTTCCTCGCCGCTTCAACGATTTCACCGACGTACGCAAGATCAACGAACTCCGCCCGGGGTCGCAGCCGCAAACCGTTGTCGGCACCGTGTTCTCTGTCGCTGAAGTTCGCTTTGGCCGCCGGCTCCGTGGGGCGCAGGCGGTCATCACCGATGGATCCGGGATGCTGAAGGCCGTCTGGTGGAACATGCCATACGTCGTCCGTGGAATCCCCGAGGGGTCCGAGGTCGTCTTGTCCGGCAAGGTTCGCGAATATCGTGGGCGCCTTCAGATGGAGAATCCCGAGTACGAGGTCTTCGACGACGAGACGATGACTGCCGGGCGGATGATCCCGGTCTACCCCGCAACGAGCGGTCTTGGCCAACGTACCATTCGCCGCGCGGTCAAAGCTGCCGTCGATGGACTCGCCGACCATGTGAATGACCCGATCCCGGAATCCGCCAGGCGCGAACATGCGGTGGCCCCCATCGCAACGGCCATCCGCGGCTACCACTACCCCGAAAACGCGGCCCAGGCCGAAGTGTCCCGGCGGCGGCTGGCGCTTGGCGAATTCGTCGCCGTCCAGGCAGCTGTCCTGATGCGGCGCGCGGAATGGCAGGAGGGCAACGATGCCCCGGTCCTTGAGGTCGAAGCCGAGGGTACCGGGTTCCTCGGGTCGCTGCCCTTCGGGCTCACCCGCGCGCAACAACGCTGCATCGCCGAAATCGACAGTGATCTCCGTGGCCCCCACCCGATGCTACGGCTCCTGCAGGGGGACGTGGGGTCAGGGAAAACGGTGGTTGCGTTTTCGGCCATGCTTGCCGCGGTACGCTCGGGATATCAGGCCGCCCTGATGGCGCCAACCGAGATCCTTGCCGAGCAGCACTACCGATCGCTTTCCCGCGTTCTCGGCGGCGACGAGGTC
>JANPDX010000735.1:0-2951 GCA_031431695.1 Dehalococcoidia bacterium | reverse complement strand
CCCGTGTGCGCGCTCAACCTTGCCAAGTACTTGCGGCGAATGATGTCGTGGGCACTACCCGCTCGCTGCAGCTCTAGTAGGAGTTCATTCCAATCCGGCATTGGGCGGTTCCTCCGGCGCGCTCGAATTGGGCGACATGCGAATGAAAGTAGGTGATTCCGGCTTCGCTGGGACAGTCAATGACTGGCCCATAGCGATGAAAGGGGCCCGGTCCGCGTCAGATTCCAGCTTTAGAAGGCGATAGGCTGTACGAATGCGGTCCAAGGGGTCCCGGGCCAGGCGCGGCGTGTTGGGCACGATCATGCCTCCATGTCAGGTAGTTTTGGAATATAGGGCTCTGCGTTGCCGCCGTCTAACCTGTGATCCAGTTGCAACCGGGGTCATTCGCTGTCCCCCGATCGGCGGGCCATCGGGGATGACGGCGGCTAGGGGTGCCAATCCCACTTTTTGCGCGAGTCCAATGGTCCATCAGGAGGTGACTTCAGGGGACGAGAACGGTGTGCCAATAGTGTGCCAACTCAGCCAAACAGGTCAATCCTGGCCCACCCGTGCCTGAGTTCACAGCCTCGGCTAACCTCATGCAGAACAAGGCGCAACAGCACTCCACCGTACTGAGACGAACCGGGCGAAACAGCGTCAAGACTAAATGGGGTTCAGGGGGTCGCGGGTTCAAATCCCGCCGTCCCGATTCAAGAGAGGTCGGCGCGAGTTGCGCCGGCCTCTTTCTTCATCGAACTCCGGGGACCAGAACCAGTGCCGGACTATGCCGGCGCGTCGACCTCGCTCCACGCTGGGCGGAGGCCCTTGAACAGGACGTCGGGGTCAATGTCCGCCCCGTTCGGCCACACCACCGTTCCGAGTTCTCGGTCAACGGCCAGCTCTCGAAACTTGCTGGGGTCGCTCCGAATCTCGTCGAAGATCGGCCCGTGGAGGTACGGCAAGAACTCTGAAGTTCGGCCGAGGCCGACCAAGCAAGCGGCACGATGCCGAAAAGGAAAGTCCTCCCGGCGCGTACGACTAAACCTATCCATTTAAGTAGCTTCATTAAACATATATACTTAATGTGATTGCTTGCAGCGCCTTACAATGCCAAACGCGGTCATGGGAAGACCAATTATAAACAAAGATATTTACAATGGCGTTGTAAGCCTATATATTGAAAGCCATGCCGAAGCGATTCCGAATTGACAACCCAATTCAACTGACAGCCTATGTGCGGGCCCTTCGCAAGGCCCGTGGCCGCACTCAGGCCGACATCGCTCGAGAACTCGGCGTTTCGACGATGCGGGTCGCCACGATCGAAAAGGACCTAGGGCGAGTGAGCACGCACGGCTTGATCACCATCCTGCACTTGCTCGGTGCGCACCTGGAACTAGAGGCTCCGGATTTGCCGGAACCGGGTGCCCGCCCTATGAAGGAAGGGAACGGGCGGGTCTCGACCAAAGGACTCCGACCCCGAAGAGGTGAATGGTGAGCTCGCGCGGTCGCGATCCGCTGGCAATTTGGATGAACAATGAGCTGGTAGGAACCTGGAGCATGACCAGGGCCAACGTTGAGATGTTCTCCTATGAGAACGAGTGGCTGAATTCACCGCGCAGCCGGCCGCTCTCGCTTACTCTGCCATTCTTGCCAGGGAATGAGCCGCACCGCGGCAACCATGTGGAGTCGTGGTTTGAGAACCTGCTACCAGATGCCCTTGAGATTCGCCGCCGAATCGCCCGCCGATTCGGCGTCCACACTGACCCCCGGAGTCTCCTTGAGCAGATTGGTCGCGATTGTGTCGGTGCTGTTCAGATCCTTCCGACCGGAGACCCGCCAAGTGACAACCGACGGCTCGATGCTAAGCCGCTAACGAATCCGGAAGTTGCTCGCACGCTTCGACGGGTAACGAGCGATGCACGCTTCCTCGAGGATCGAGCCGACGAATTCAGAATTTCCGTGGCTGGTGCCCAGGAGAAGACAGCGCTGCTGCAACTCGGTGGGCAGTGGCACCAGCCCAGCGGATCGACGCCCACCACCCACATACTCAAACTGCCCCTCGGCATCGTCGGCGACCTGAAACTTGATCTCTCGCATTCGATTGAGAATGAGTGGCTGTGTCTCCAACTGCTCCGGGCGATGGGACTGGACGCGGCAGTAGCAGACATGGCGACTTTTGCCGACGACGTGGGTGAGGAACGGGTCCTGGTAGTGGAACGCTTTGACCGTGAGTGGCGCGACGACAATACGTGGATCGCTCGGGTACCCCAGGAGGACTTCTGCCAAGCCACGGGAACAAGACCGAACCGGAAGTACGAAAACGAGGGTGGTCCGGGAATCTCCGCAATTGCCGGCCTCCTCCGAGCTGGATCCTCGCCCGAAGAGGACCTCCGCCTGTTCGTGCTCGCGCAACTGGCATACTGGTTGCTAGCAGCCCTCGACGGTCACGCGAAAAACTTCTCGGTCTTTCTGCGGCGCGACGGTTATGTCTTGACGCCCCTATATGACGTGATGTCGGCATGGCCAGTCATTGGTCATGGAGTGAACAAGATTCCGATCCAGCACGCGAAGGTCGCACTGGCGGTCAAATGCAAAACAAAACGGTACGAGATCGACCGCATCTCAACCAGGCATTGGGGGTGTCTCGCCGCGCAAACCGGCGTCAAGTTTGAGGATATGCAGCGCCTGGTAGAGACGGTTCCCAATGCGATCGCCACGGTCGAAGCGAACCTCCCCAAAGGTTTTCCAGAGTCCGTGTGGGTGGCGATCACCGAAGGAATGCGGAGCAATGCACGCATCTTTACTTCTTGAAGCTCTCCGGTGCTCCTGGACGGAATCCACGGCCGCCCTCGACCCTCCCGTGAGGTGCCTCGCCCGGGGCCTCGGTGTTGCTGGACATTGACGGGGCGGCGTGGTAATCCTTGAGGGGAACGTCATCCGGCCGCCCAGCCATCCAGGCTGCTGGTGCCGAC
>JANPDX010000734.1:0-4707 GCA_031431695.1 Dehalococcoidia bacterium | reverse complement strand
ATGGACGCGGACAAGCGCGCCTTTTACGAATACCACAGCTGCCTGATGGAACCGTGGGACGGTCCGGCGTCTGTCGCCTTCACCGATGGAAAAAACATCGGCGCGGTGCTCGACCGCAACGGACTTCGTCCTTCCCGCTACTACGTCACGAGCGACGACATAGTGATCATGGCCTCTGAGGTCGGTGTTCTTTCCATCCCACCGGAAAAGGTCGTACTCAAGGGCCGCCTACAGCCGGGCAAGATGTTCCTGGTCAGCCTGGAAGAAGGCCGGATCATCGACGACGCAGAATTGAAGGCGAGGCTCGCGACCGAGCGGCCTTACAGCGAGTGGCTGAAGCGAAACCTCGTTTCCATCGATGAGATTCCGGCTGTCGAAGCGCCCGAACCGTTCTGCGCGGAGGAGTTGACCGAGCGGCAAATCGCCTTCGGGTACTCGATCGAGGACTTCAAATACATTCTCGGGCCGATGGCGAAGAACAGCGAAGAGGCCATCGGTTCGATGGGCACGGATACGCCGTTAGCCGTACTCTCGACTCGGCCACAGCCGCTGTACAACTACTTCCAGCAACTGTTCGCGCAGGTGACGAACCCGCCCCTGGATGCGATCCGGGAAGAGCTCGTGACCTCCGTGAAGACGGTCATCGGCCCGGAGGGCAACCTCCTCGACCCTGAACCCGAGAGCTGCCACCTGGTGAGCCTGGATAGCCCGTTCATCGACAACGAACAGCTCGCGAAGTTCAAGTCGCTCAAGGATCATGCCCTGCAGGCGACCGTCCTTCCCATGGTCTTTCCCGCGAAAGCGGGCCCGGCAGGTCTGGCGCCAGCGATGCAGGCATTGTTCACGGCCGCTGACGCAGCCATCGAAAGCGGCGCCAAGGTACTAATTCTTTCGGACCGGGGAGTGGATGCCGAGCACGCGCCGATTCCCTCCTTGCTGGCAGTCGCGGGTTTACACAACCATCTCGTGCGGGAAAAGAAGCGCACCCAGGTGGGGCTCATTGTGGAAACCGGCGACGCACGGGAAGTACATCACTTCGCGCTCTTGATTGGTTATGGCGCTGGCGCAATCAATCCCTACCTCGCCCTGGACTCGCTTCGTCAGGTCCAGATGGACGGATTCATCGAAGGCGAAATGTCCGCTTCGGAGCTCGAGAAGCACTACCTCAAGGCGATCAAGAAAGGCGTTGTGAAGGTCATGTCCAAGATGGGCATTTCCACGATTCACAGCTACCGCGGCGCCCAAATTTTCGAAGCCATCGGCCTGGCCGAGCCGTTCATCGACACGTACTTCACAAAGACGATTTCCCGAATCGGGGGCATCGGGCTCGATGAAGTCGCGATCGAAGCGCTGGCTCATCACGCGCGGGCATATCCGTCGCGTGATGGTGGTCTTCACGAAGTGCAGTGGGGGGGCCAGTACCAGTGGCGGCGTGACGGCGAGTTCCATCTCTTCAACCCCGATACTGTCTTCAAACTGCAGCACGCGACGCGAAGCGGACAACAGGCGGTCTTCCGCGAATACACCAGTCTCGTAGACGACCAGGCCGAACGCATGTGTACGTTGCGCGGGATGTTCGAATTCAAACCCGACCGCGCTCCCATCCCAATCGATGAAGTCGAACCCGTTGAAAACCTGTTCAAGCGCTTCGCTACCGGCGCGATGTCGTTCGGCTCTATTTCAGCTGAAGCGCACGAAACGCTCGCAATCGCAATGAATCGCATTGGCGGAAAGAGCAACACCGGAGAGGGTGGCGAAGACAGCCGCCGGTACAAGCCCGATGCGAACGGTGACCTGCGCCGGAGCGCGATCAAGCAGGTCGCATCCGGTCGCTTCGGCGTCACCAGCGAGTAACTGGTGAGCGCCGATGAGATCCAGATCAAGATGGCCCAGGGCGCCAAGCCCGGCGAAGGCGGCCAGCTGATGGGCTCAAAGGTCTGGCCCTGGATCGCTGCAGTGCGGCACACCACCCCGGGCGTCAGTCTGATCAGCCCACCGCCGCACCACGATATCTACTCGATCGAGGACCTTGCGCAGCTCATCCACGATCTTAAGAACTCGAACCCACGTGCCCGCATCAGCGTAAAGCTGGTCGCCGAAGTTGGTGTCGGCACCGTAGCTGCCGGCGTTGCGAAGGCCAAATCCGATGTGGTCCTCATTAGCGGCCACGATGGCGGCACCGGCGCGAGCCCGCTGACCTCCCTCAAGCACGCCGGCATTCCCTGGGAACTCGGCCTCTCTGAGACGCAGCAGACGCTCGTGATGAACAAGCTGCGCGACCGCATCGTCGTCCAGGTTGATGGCCAGATGAAGACCGGCCGCGACGTTATCGTTGGGGCGTTGCTTGGCGCGGAAGAATTCGGATTTGCGACCGCGCCCCTCGTTGTGTTGGGCTGCGTCATGATGCGCGTCTGCCACCTCGATACCTGCCCCGTCGGCATCGCGACGCAGAATCCCGCGTTGCGCGAAAAGTTTGCTGGCCAGGCAGAACATGTCGTCAATTTCTTCAGGTTCGTCGCCGAAGAAGTTCGCGAATACCTCGCTCGGATGGGTTTCAGTACACTCGACGAATTGGTCGGACGGAGCGATTTGCTTGATACGCGCAGGGCGGTAAATCACTGGAAGGCCCAGGGCCTTGACCTCTCGGCGGTTCTTTACCGGCCAGAAATGGCGCCCGGGGCGCCGATGCGCCGCGTCACTTCACAAGATCACGGCCTCGCGCGCGCGCTCGATAACCAACTGCTCGTGTCATGTGCGCCTGCGCTTGAACGAGGCGAAAAAGTCAGTCTCGATCTCCCCATTCGTAACGTAAACCGGACCGTTGGGACGATGCTCGGCAGCGAACTGACGCGGAAGTACGGCGCAAACGGCCTGCCCGATGACACGATTTCTATCGCGTTCCACGGGTCGGCGGGGCAGAGCTTTGGGGCTTTCCTTCCGGCCGGTGTTACTCTTCGTCTTGATGGCGATGCAAACGATTACGTTGGTAAGGGCCTCTCCGGCGGCAAACTGATTGTCCATCCGCCGTCGGCTTCTTCGTTCCTGGCAGAAGAGAACATTGTCGTTGGGAACGTGGCGTTGTACGGAGCAACGAGCGGGGCCGCGTTCTTCCGAGGCGTTGCCGGCGAACGGTTCATGGTGAGGAACAGCGGCGCCGTTGGCGTGGTCGAAGGCACCGGCGACCATGGTTGCGAGTACATGACTGGCGGACGCGCGGTCATCATCGGCAAGACCGGTCGCAACTTCGGAGCCGGCATGAGCGGTGGCATCGCGTACGTGCTCGATGAAGACGGAACCTTTGCATCACGCTGCAACATGGAGATGGTGGCACTGGAATCGCTCGAAGAGCACGAAGACCTCGACCTGGTTCAGGGCCTGCTCGAACGGCACTTCGAATTCACCGGAAGTGCCGTCGCCAAACGGATACTCGAAGGGTGGCCAACTCTCGCGCCGAAGTTCGCCAAGGTCATGCCACGGGAGTATCGGCGTGTGCTGAACGAGACGCGCCAGAATTCAGACAAGAGCGACCCTCGGTCAACGGTGGCAGCGCGTGGCTAAACCGACTGGTTTCATCGAGTTCCGGAGGGAGACCCCAACCCGGCGGCCGGTTGACGAGCGCGTTCACGATTGGCTGGAAGTGTACGAAGACTTCCCGGTCGACCACCTTAAGCAACAGGCCGCTCGCTGCATGGATTGCGGCATCCCGTTCTGCCACCAGGGTTGCCCGCTCGGCAACATCATCCCGGACTGGAACGACCTTGTGTACCGCGACAAGTGGCGCGACGCCATCGATCGGTTGCATGCAACGAACAACTTCCCGGAATTCACCGGCCGTTTGTGCCCTGCGCCCTGCGAGGGGGCCTGCGTTCTCGGTATCAACAGCGATCCGGTGGCCATCAAGCAGGTCGAGCTCACGATCGTCGAGCACGCATTCGAGGCTGGTTGGATTAACCCCGAGCCGCCACACAAAAGTACCGAGAAAACGGTGGCCGTGATCGGCTCAGGCCCGGCCGGGCTTGCCTGCGCTCAGCAACTTGCTCGGGCTGGTCACTCCGTCACGCTTTTCGAGCGCGACAGCCGAATCGGCGGGTTGCTTCGCTACGGCATCCCGGACTTCAAGATGGAGAAGCGGTTTATCGATCGACGCCTGGCCCAAATGGAAGCAGAAGGCGTGACCTTCAAGACCAGCGTCAACGTCGGGTTCGATATCGACGCCCGTGAACTGCTTGCCCAATTCGATGCAATTTGCCTGACAGGTGGGGCGACGCACGCCCGGAACCTCGATGTAGCAGGGCGGGAACTCGACGGGGTCCACTTCGCCATGGAGTACCTGCCGATGCAAAATCGGCGCAACGCTGGTGATGAGATCCCCGACAGCGCATTCATCTCGGCAAAAGGCAAGCGCGTGATCATCCTCGGTGGCGGCGACACTGGTGCGGACTGCCTTGGCACAGCGTTGCGCCAGGGTGCGCGAGACGTCCTCCAGTTCGAAATCCTCCCCAAACCGCCGTCCAGCCGATCGACTGAGAACCCGTGGCCGACGTATCCGAACGTCTACCGCGTCTCTTCCGCCCACGAAGAGGGTGGAGTCCGTGACTATGCGATCATGACAAAGTCGCTATCGGGTCAGGGCGGCAAACTGACCTCACTGCACGCCGTACGCGTCGAGTTCGTCAGCGAAAATGGCCGCCAGGTGATGCACGAGGT
>JANPDX010000733.1:0-6236 GCA_031431695.1 Dehalococcoidia bacterium | reverse complement strand
ATCGCATTCACACGTATTCCAAACGGTGCGAGTTCCAGGGCGAGGCAGCGGCTGGCATGCGCGACCGCTGCCTTTGCCGCGCTGTAGACCAGAGGTCCAAAGCCTGCCTGTAGTCCGGCAACGCTCGCCGTATTGATGATTACGCCGCTCCCCTGGGATTTCATCTGGCGCGCGGCGTGTTTGGCGCCCATGAACACCCCTTTCAACAACACGCCCATCGTGTCGTCGTATGCCGCCATGTCCAGGTCCTCGATTCGTCCGCTCACGCCAACGAAGCCCGCGTTGTTGAACATCACATCCAGCCGGCCCCAGCGTTCCACCGCGGTGCGTACCGCCCGCGCAATGTCATCTTCTTTGGCGACGTCCGTATGCAGATAGGTCGTGGACGGCCCGAGCTCTTCGGCCAGTGCGCCCCCGCGTTCGTCCTGGATATCGGCGATGACCACCCGCGCGCCTTCAGCGACATATTTGCGCACGGTGCCTTCACCGATGCCACTTGCGGCCCCGGTAATGATCGCAACCTGGTTTTCGAGACGGCCCATGAAGGAGCCTCCTTTCGAGATGACCTTGAAATGGTGTTGGGCGAGTCTACTCGGAACTCGGAACTCAGAACTCGGAACTCGCTACTCCGCTCCCTACTGGTTGCCCGGCAGCTTGAATTGCGCCAGCCGCGTCTCCGCGGCCTGCTTCCGCTCGGACCACAGCCGGCCCAAGGTGATGCCGCCATCGACAACCAGCGCGTGGCCGGTGACGAAGCTCGCCTCGTCGCTGGCGAGCCATGCCGCCGCCGCCGCGATGTCTTCGGGGAGCCCGGCGCGCTTGATTGGTTGGCCCTCGGCGAGCCGCACCTTCATCAAGTCAATCGTCATGTCGGCCTGTTCGGGCGAAAGGCCCATGCCCTTGCCGAAGATCGGGGTGGCGATGCCGCCGGGACAGATGGCGTTGACGCGTACGCCGCTCTCACCGAGTTCATTCGCGACCGATTTCGTCAGGTGGATGATGGCCGCCTTTGCGGCGCTATAGACGTGGGGGCCGAAGCCGATCCCCACACCGGCGACGCTCGACGTAGAGATGATGCAGCCGCTGCCCTGCTCTTTCATCACCCGCCCGGCATGCTTCATGCCAAGCACCACACCCCGAAGCAGCACGGCCATCGTCGTGTCGTAAGCAGCCATATCTGTATCGAGGATCGAGCCGGAAACGCCGCCGAATCCCGCGTTGTTGAACATCACATCCAACCGGCCCCACTTCTGGACCGCGTGGCGAATAGCCTCGCGCACTTCTTCTTCGCTGGCGACATCAGTGTGGTAAAAGCTGGTGCTGGGGCCCAGTTCTTCGGCGAGCTTCTGGCCGCGCGCGTCCTGGATGTCGGAGATAACGACCCGCGCTCCGCTTGCAACGAACTTGCGGACCGTGCCTTCGCCAATGCCGCTCGCACCGCCGGTAACGACAGCCACTTTGCCATCGAGTTGAGCCATTCGAATGTGCCTCCGGTTTGTGTGGCCGGAGTGTACCGAAGATGTGAGCTGCGGGCCGTTGTCCGGGCATCCCCAGGCAGATCTTCAGCCGGGTTTCCGAGCGGTGGTTACGTTCGTCTCTCGCCTACCCGGCGAACAGCGCCTGCAGTGTCGCGTCGCTCGCGGCCAATTGCCTGCCCCGATCCCTGAGGCTAATGATCGTGCTCTTGTCACGCTTGGCGAACGTTGCCGAAAGTTCGCCAAGTGTTGCGCCCTGTGCCTGCAGCGCAGCCACCGCCACCGCCCGAGCCTCACCGATCCGCGCCGTTCGAGAACGGCCGAGAAGGTCATCAACGGCCACCTCGAAGTGCTTGGCGATGCGGGCCAGGATGGCGTTCCGGCCCGATGCGGCCGCGGTTTCGAGTACCACGGTTCCGGCGAGCCGTGCGTCGAGTGCTGCGGGGTCGAGTTTAGCGGCGTTCTGAAGCGCCATCGCACCGTTTACGAACCCAAGCAGCACACGCACCGATGGAGCAGGGCAACCGGCTATCCTGTCCATCGCCCATGCCGGAAGTGCAATCCGCTTGCTTCGGGCAACGGCCTCGATGAACGCCCGCTGTTCACCCACCACAAACGGTTCCACGCGAACTACAAGGCCAGCGGCGAGGCGAGATTCGAGCCGGTCCGGCAGGCCGAGTTCGAAGGGGTTCTTTTCGCTTGCCACCACGATGTGGCCTCCCGCGTTTGTCACAGCCTCAATGGTGTGTACGAGTTCCTCCAGGGTCGCCTTCTTCGATGCGATCGCCTGCAAGTCGTCAATGATCAGCAAATCGACTCCGCGGATCTGGCCCTGGAACTCTTCGCCGCGCCCCGCCCTGAGCGCACTGAGGAACCGGTTTGCGAACTCCTCCGCGTTCAGGCAGGCTACACGCCGCCCGGCAGCCTGGGCACGGCACGCCAACGCATGAAGAAGATGCGTCTTCCCCATTCCGGGGACGCCGTACAGCACTACCGGGCTGGCGCAAAACTCGCCCGGTTCGACGATGGCGAGACATGCCCTCAGCGCGAGCATGTTCCCCTCGCTCGCCTGGTAACCCTCGAAGGTGAACTCGCAGTTCACCTTCCCGACGGTCGCATTGCGCGCTGGTACTGGCGCCGTCGTTGCCGTTTCCATCGCGGAATCCGCCGGCACGCCCGGGGGAATGAATTGCACACTGACAGGCCCCTCGAACGATTGGGCTGCCGCCCGTTCAACAACGTGCCGGAGGCGTTGATTGAGCCATTCACTGGCCATCACCGAACGAGCTTCGACTACGAGCGAGCGGCCATCGAAGCGAACTGGCCGTGTCCCCTTGAACCACGTCGAAAAGTTGTGCGGATTCAGTTCCATCTCCAGGCAGCCGAGAACGCCGTGCCAGGCACGAGAGAGCGCGCGCGGATCAATGCCCGAAAGGTCATCCATTTTTTGGCACACACTCCTCTCTCCCGCGGTGGTTTGGGCGATTTCGATCTAACTGACGGCAAGGTGTTACGAGGGCCTGTAAGGCTCTTTCGGGTGGCGCCGTCACGGTGCGCCATCCCGGGGAACGTAGGCGCGTAAGGTAGCCGTGCCCCCCGGCTGATACAACGCAGTTATGTTCTTGCGTCGGCGCATCGCACGCAGTTTTCACGGGCCGTCGTGCTTATGTGTCCCTGTTGCTTAAACCGGCCCCCTTGTCCTAATGAACAACCCCTCAGCCGCTGGAATTTCGTCCGGAAGCGTAAAATCTGCGCACGCGAATTTATCCCCATCCGCAACATTGACGTGCGCGTTAACGTTGATAGACTAACCTCGACAAATGGCTGACATTTCGAATCGAGGACGCCTCCTTCAGATCGGTGAGGCCGCCGAACGCGCGAGCCTGACTCAGCGCACGCTTCGCTATTACGAAGAAAAGGGCCTCCTCAGTCCGCCCACGCGAATGGATGGCGGATTTCGGCTCTACACCGCTGACGACATGGAGAGGATCGACCGCATCCGTCAGCTCAAGGAACTATTGGGCTTTTCCCTTGCTGAAATCAAGGAAATGCTCGAAGCGGAAGATGTCCGCCTCCAGATACGGGCCGAATGGCGCAAAGACGCGGACGCCGAGGAAAAGGCCGAAAAGGCCCGTACCGCGCGCGAAGTCACCCTGCAGCAAATCACCCTGATCGACCAGAAAATGGGAAAAATGTCGTCGCTTCGCGAAACGCTCGCGGAAAGAGTCCGCAAATACGACGAAATGCTCCTCCGGTTCGCGGAAGCCCAGGAACCGGAACCAGCCACGATTCAGTCCTGACACGCTAGACTGAAACCATGGCACTCCTCGATACGATGCAGCGGCCCTTGCGGGATCTGAGGATCTCGGTCACCGATCGTTGCAACTTCCGCTGTACCTATTGCATGCCGCGCGAGGTGTTTGGGCCCGGCTATCAATTTCTCCAGCGCACGGAGCTGCTTACCTACGAAGAAATCACCAGACTCTCCCGGATCTTCGTCGCCCACGGTGTGGAAAAGATCCGTCTCACGGGCGGAGAGCCGCTGATTCGCCGGGATCTCGATTCCCTCATCGCTCAACTGCGCGAAATTCCCGGCCTCAAAGACCTGACCCTCACAACAAACGGATCGCTCCTGCGTGCACAGGCACAACGCCTCAAGGCGGCAGGATTGCAACGCATCACCGTATCGCTCGATTCGCTGGACGACGCGGTTTTCCAGTCCATGAACGATGCCGGCGTTCCCGTTTCCGTCGTGCTCGATGGCATCGACGCGGCAATCCAGGCGGGCCTCGCGCCAATAAAGGTCAATGCCGTAGTGAAACGCGGCGTCAATGACCACACCGTCGTCGCCCTCGCTCGCCATTTCAAAGGAACCGGGGTGATCGTGCGCTTCATCGAGTTCATGGACGTCGGCGCTACCAACGGATGGCAGCTTGAGCATGTGGTTACGGCGCGGGAGATCGCCGACCGTATCGACCGTGAAATGCCCATCGAGCCCGCGGATGCGAACTACGTGGGCGAAGTCGCTCAGCGCTGGCGCTACCGCGATGGTTCCGGCGAAATCGGAATCATTTCGTCCATCTCTCAGCCGTTCTGCGGGGCCTGCACCCGCGCCCGCCTCTCACCCGAGGGAGAGTTGTACACCTGTCTGTTCGGCAACCGCGGACATGACTTCCGCACTCCGCTGCGCTCGGGCGCGACGGATTCAGAGATAAGCGCGCTCCTGGGCTCTGTCTGGCGCGTCCGAGACGACCGCTACTCCGAAATTCGGACTTCCGAAACTGCCTCGATGCCGAAAGTCGAGATGTCCCACATCGGCGGCTGACCCGCACGGTGGCAAGTCTTCCCCGCGAGCGGTAGGCTTCCCACATTCGTTCGCCGGGAGCCCAACATGACAACAGCCTCCGAATCTGGAATCTCTATCACCGAAGGGATAATCAGCGGCCCGCTTCGGCGCTCCATCAACAACTCTCACGACGCCAGGGGAAGCATCCACGACGATGCCACAGCCTCGAAGCTGGGCTTTCGTGGCGGCACCGTCGCCGGTTCGATCCACAACGAACTGTTTACGCCCCTGCTTCTCGAAGCCTTTGGCAAGCGTTGGTTCGAGCGCGGCACGCTCTCTATGTACTACATGAACGCCACCACGGACCGCGAGGCCGTGCGCGCGTGCGTGAGGCAACCAGGCGCCGGCGGCGGTGACGCCCAGGTCGAGGCATGGGTGCAGCGCGAAGACGGAATGCTAGTCGCCCAGGGCAGTGCTTCGGTGGGGTCTCCCTCCGAGCTGACGGCACTGCTTGCGCGCCCGCTCGACCGGTTCGAAATCGGCGAGCTGCGAATCCTGAACGGAGTTGGCCCCGGCTACCGCTTCGATTCGCAGACCGTCTCTATCACGCTCGAGCAGCAACAAGCTCGCATGGCTATCACCACCGAACCGCTCGCCTGGTTCACTGGCGAATCCCCATGGGGCGGCCCCATCGCAATGCTCGCCCCGATGGTCCAATCGCTCTACGCGAAGAGTGTCGCCTCGATGCGTGGAATGCTCGGCGCTGTTGGGCTATTTGGCGCAATCGAGCTTCGCAACATCAACGGACCGCTGATGGTCGGCACCGAGTACACCTGCACCGGGGAAGTAATTGCCGTGGGCCAGAGCCCGAAGACGGAGTACATGTGGTTCGAGACTGGCCTCAACGATGCCGCAGGCCGAAGGATAGCCGAAATGCGTATGCTCCTCCGCTTCATGAAAGCATCGAGCCGGTTGTATCCTGAACTTAGAGGCGAATAAGTCCAGCGATCGTGTTGGGAATCTTCACGGAGTTGCCCCTGCCATGAGTGAGAAAGCATATCAATAGCGGTGCTCCTACCCCCCGCCGGGTTGTGCTGGTTCAGCCCAGGACCGAGGGGCCGAACCAATGGCGAAGCATGACCAAGTACGCCGCCGGCCTGGCAGAAATGCTCGGCCCCACTTCCGAGGTCGAGGTCGTCTTGGCCTCAAGCTTCAACATGCCATGGCCGTTTCGGCGGTTGTTCCCGCGTTATCGCGGCCTGAAACCGCTTCCTCGCCACTGGAAAGCGCCAGTCGATCTGGTCCACTGCACCGACGTATACGTCGCGCCCCATGCCGGGCGATTCTCCTGCGCGCGCGTCTCGACCCTCCACGACATGATCCCGATGGCTGAGGCGCAGTTCCGAAGCTTGCCGTCTGCTCGCTGGCGCCTGGCGTTCCTTCGCTCCCTCAAGAGCCTGACCATCTCAGACGTT
>JANPDX010000732.1:0-6206 GCA_031431695.1 Dehalococcoidia bacterium | reverse complement strand
ACCTTGTACGTTTCGTGCCAGATCCCGATGTCGCCACTTGAGCCAATCTGCTTGTTAAACCGCACCCAGTTGGGGAAGTGGGTTGCGTCCTTGTTCCGCGAATACGCCTCCAGCTGTTCGAACGACCGCCAGTACTGGATGACCGTTACTCCCATTGGCGAAAAGTGTTGGCGATAGCCGAGCAGTCCCATTTCCGGCTGCTTTTCAAGCTCCCGAAGCATCTTCGGCATGGACATCACGAACCAGAAGTTCTTGATCATTTTCCAGGGCTTGTTGAACCGGGCCCCGATGATGAAGACGACGAAGTCACCTTCGATCTCCGCTGCAAGTCGTTGGGTATTGATCTTCGCCATCGGATCCTCCTCCAGGTAGCGGAAATGGTAAGTCAGTCAGTCAAGGGGCTACCCCTCTCACGTTTCCGGGCTCCCTCACCCGTTCTGTCCCCGGTTCCAGCGAAAGAACACGCGCGCCAGCACGAAGCTCGCGATGAACCAGGCAATCAGCACGATGAAGACCTTCTCGACCTGCCACCCTCCGCCGTAATCGTCCTGGGCGACCCACTCTGGCAGGAACACGTAGCGGTAACCCTGGACCATCCATTTCAGCGGGAAGATCGAGGCGACCGCCTTCAGGAAACCCGGCACCTGGTTGTACTGCAGGAACACGCCCGATATGAACTGAAGGATGAGGTAAGGCGGCTGCACGATTGCCGGGGCAGAACTTCCCGTCCGGATCAGCCGCGTGTACGCAATTCCCAACAGCGAGCACGAGGCCACGCCGAGAAAGAACACGCCGGCGAAGACCAGCCATTTCGTAGGCTCGGTTGGGAGTTTCACGCCGTAGGCGACGACGCCGATGCCGAGGATGATTACTACTTCAAGAAACGACGTGACGAGCGCCAGCCCGACTTTGCCGGCGAAGTAGGCGCTTCGTGGCAGCGGCGTCCCGGAGAGCCGCCGGAGCATGCCCTCGTGCTGCTCCATGGAAACCGTCATCGCCAGGCTCGCGAACGTCGCGCTGACAATGCCGGTCGCGATCATCCCGGGCACGAAGTACTGCGAGAACTGGACCGTCTCGGCTCCGGGTGGGCCATCAATCTCACCGCTGAAGATCGTCGAAAAGATGACCACGAAGAGCACGGGCAGCAGGAAAGTGAAGAAGACCTGTTCGGGCGTGCGGAAGAACGTCAGTAGTTCGATCCGGGTGCGCTCGAGTGCGAGCCGGACGTGGCGCCGAGGGGCATTGGGTTGGAACGCCGCCGTCCGAGGAATGCTGGTCATTGGGAGGTCCCTTCCGCTTCCGAGGCGGCAACCATCTGGAGGTAGATGTCTTCGAGGCTTGGCCTGGTGACGCTTAGTTCCGGGATTTCACTTGCTCCGGCATCCTCGGCCCAGCGGCTCAGCGCGGCGACCGCCTGCGTGGGTTCGAACGTCTCGAGTGTCACCACGTCACCCTCGCGATTTAGCGCGAGTCCTTCCGGCAGCGCCCGGCCAGCGAGTGCGCCGCGAGTCGCGAACGTTACCCGTGCCGTGGCCCGTTGGCGGCCACCGATCTCGCGCGGTGTACCCACTTCCACGAGGTCGCCCTTGATGATGACGCCGACCCGGTTCGCGAGCTGTTCCGCTTCATCGAGGTAGTGCGTCGTCAACAATACGGTCGTCCCGAGGGCAGTGAAGTTGCGGACAACATCCCAGATCTGGCGGCGACCCTGGGGGTCGAGGCCGGTCGTCGGTTCGTCCAGAAAGATCAGTTCCGGGTTCCCGACAATCCCCAGCGCCAGGTCCACCCGCCGCTTCTGGCCTCCAGAGAGGCTCCGGCAACGTTCGTTCCCCTTCTCCGAAAGGCCGACCATCTCGATGACGCGCTCGGCTGGCAAAGGGTCGGGATAGAAGCTGCCGAAGTGGCGCACTATCTCCAACGGCGTGAGCGTTTCGAAGAACCCGGCGGATTGCAACACTATCCCGATCCGGGCTCGCCACTTTGCGTCCGGCTTCATCGGGTCGATGCCGAGGACTTCCGCCTCGCCCGAAGTTCGGGCGCGAAACCCCTCGAGGATTTCGATGAACGTTGTCTTCCCGGCACCGTTCGGGCCAAGGAGCGCGAACACCTCACCTTCCGGGACCTCCAGGTCAACGCCCTTAAGTGCCTCGAAATCCCCGTATCGCTTGCGAATTGCCTGTGCTCGAACTGCCGTGGTCATGGTCAGGCGCGGACGATAACAGGTAGTGCCCGGCGGTGATTAATCGACCAGGGCCTCGATGATCCGATCGACGATCGCATCCGCCTTCGCTCGCATCTCATCGTCGGTGGCATCCTGGATGGGATGGGGCACGAAGATGCGCCGGACGTCCGGGAACCCGAGGGCTTTCGCCTGCATCTCGGCGGCGTCAACGAACCCCGTCGAGGCGATGAAGACGGAAGGCTTGCCGTTAATTTCGAACCAGGTCGTGTCGTGCACACTGCACGTTGTGCAGGATCCTCAGTCAGCGAGCGCTTCGATGACGAAGCCACACTCCTCAGCGATTTTCTGCCGCAGATCCAGCGGCGCCGGCTTCGTGAAGGTCGGTTTCGCGTAATTCCGGAACTCAACGTTTGGCAGCCGCTCACGCAGCCGCTCTTCCAGCCGGGCGATCAACACATCGCCCCGCGGTTTGGAGATGTTCAACAGCCCCACAACGCCTGAGATGCTTTCAGGCCGTGGAGTCAGGCTGCGCCGCACGGGCACACGTTCGTCAGTCGGGTCGAGGATGATTGCCATGCGCCAGATTGTATGGCGGCGGAGGGGAGTTGGGTAGGGGATGAACTGGGGGTTGCCACAATTCGCCACCGCGACCCGAATCGGCGCCGGTCTGCCTTCAGCCCCAAACACGGCCGCCCAAAGCGCGCATCACGCACGTCTCGCTTCCCACTCGTCCCGCAACACCGCAAACCACAATCGATCCCAATAGCGGCGCTTGTAGAAAAGTTTGTTGCGCAGGCGCCCTTCGAGGCTCATCCCAGCGTTCATGAGCACTCCGGCCGAACCTTCGTTGTCAGCCACGATATCGGCTTCGATGCGTTGGAGGCCAAGATCTTCGAAGCCGAAACGCACAAGCTCGCTCGCCGCCTCTGAGCCGTATCCGTGCCGCCAAAAACGCGGGTCGAGCTCATAGCCGATGTTTGCGTCGTGCGAGCCCTCGTGGGTAAGGCGGATGCCACAATTGCCCATTAACTCGCCGGTCGCCTTTAGCGTGACGATGAGCTGGAACTTTGTCCTCGGGATCTCGCGTTGGAGCCCTTCGAGCATTGCGATGAACGCCCGGACGTTTTCGGAATCCCGCGATTCCCATTCGTAGTAGCGCAAGTAGAGCGGATTCGACTGGTAACGAAGTACAGCGGGCCAGTCGTCGAGCGAGAACTCGCGCAATAGCAGGCGTTCGGTCTCAAGTTGCACGGCCTTACTCCCGGATCTTCACCGTCGTCATCACGCTTCCCATTGGGCCGCTCACCCACCCACCGAGGTAGGCCGCGAATTTTCCCGCTTCGCCGCCGGCCACGACCATCGTGATGTTGTCTGGCACGCGGAACTTCGGCACGAGCGTTTCGAGGCCGATGCGCTCCGCCTGTGCCAGCGTGATGCCCTCGGCGCAAAACTCGTCGCGGATGAGCGCGCGCGCGGGCTTCGCGCTTACTTCCTGGATGCGGGCGCGAATCTGGTCCTTGCTCCAGCCTTCCTTCGCAAACGTATCCACATGCTCGGGCGGCACGATCAGAACGATTTCGCCGTGCCCGTACTGTTTCGGATGGCCCGCCGTTGCCAGCGCCAGACCGTAGCTTGTGGCGAGGCTTTGAGCCCCTCGGGAGAGCTGATCGATAATGCCGTTTGGCGCGCCGCCGGCGTATACGGTGACCGTGCTGTCTTCGCGTTTGTATCCGCGTTCTACATGCAACGGTTCCCAGTTGCTCCGTTCTTCGAACTCCGGGAAGCAGAAGGTGTATTTGCCCGGCTGGCCGAGCGCTGCCCGGTCGACCTCGCCAGGCCGACCGCCGCCCACGTTTCGCACGACCAGCTGAACCGCTCTCCCGATCGTCGCGTTCGCCCGGTTGCCCTGCCCGAGCACATTCATCCGATAGTTCATGCCGATCCGGTCCCGGATCGGCCCGTTCACGATGATCGCGGGGGTCGGAAAGTGTGTCGTCGCGAGGACGCCGTGCATGTTGAACTGTTCGGTTGTCACGGCTTCGATTGCCGCGAGCACCACGGGCAGGTATTCAGGCTTGCAGCCCGCCATTACCGCGTTGATTGCCACCTTCTCGACGGTCACCGGGGCGAGGTTTGGGGGCACCGTGCCGACCACTTCCTGGGGGTCGCGCTTCGTGCCCTGAAGCATCCGGACCACGCGCTCGGGTGTCGGAGGGACCACCGGCAAACCGTCCGTCAGCCCCTGGTCAAACATGAATTCGAACAGGTCGTCCGATTCACCGACGTCGATTCGCCGTGCGCGAATGGGGCTGCCCTCCATCTCGGCTTCGAGGCGCTCGGCAATGCCGGGCTCGACGGATTTCGAACCGCACCCGGGCCGCATCTCCGGGTACTTCCCCCAGTCCACCATCGGCGCCGGCGAAAGCGTCACCGAAATTAGCCGCTGGAAGAGGGACTGCCAATCGGCCCTCCCAAATCCGATAAACCGCTCAAGTTCGGCGCCATCGCCATCCGCCAGGATGACCGTTGGCACCGTGTCGAGGTCGTAGCGATAGGAGACGTGCAGGCGCGAATCGTCCAACATGGGCGCCGTCAGTCCGAAGGTTGCGGCCAGGCGGGCATTTCCCTCCGCGTCCTGTCCAATGCACCACACGTCCATCGATTCTCCGAAGGCTGCCGAGGCGGCCTCGATGAGCGGCATCGAGAGCACGCAGGTGGGGCAGTCTTCCTTCACGAAGCAAAGCAGCGCATTTCGACCGGTGGGGAACGAACGCTCCGCGCCGGAAAGGTCGGTCAGGGAAAACGAAGGCAATGGCATAGCGAACAGATTGTCGATTCCCGATTCACGATTGTCGATTCGAGTCGCCACCAGTGCGGGCGGTGCTCAGTCGGCCGGCTCGTCAAGGATCGAGAACAGTTCGGTCAGAGGCAGTTCGAACCCCGGGAGACACTCGGCCTTCAGCGTGCTTACGACCGTGCCGGACTTGCGCCGGCCCTCGTACAGTTCGGCAGTTCGCGAAACAGGATCAATCAGCCAGCACGCCTCGACACCGGTGCTTCGAAGGAACTCGCACTTGCGCCGGAGTTCGGCCATGGTCTGGTCTTTGGAACGAACTGCCACCGCTAGCGTCGGCGGCGCCTGGCCGCCGCGAGGGATCTCTGGTTTCCAGTAGGAAACGTCAGGGAGGCGGTAGTTCGGGAGTTCGCCAAGCTTCGCCCGAACCTCGACGCCGATACGGCCTTTCACGTGCCGCATCCAGAGTTTTATCCGGTGGCCGATTTCAAAAGCAAGTTCACCATGGTCTTCATTTGGCATGGGCTTCTGCACGACCATCCCATCCACGTACTCGAGGTACGGTTTCTCTTCGGGCAGCGCCAAGTATTCCTCGGGCGTCATGCGCACGCCGTGATACTTCGACTGCCATTTGGGCCGTGACGGGGGCTTGATCCGCGGACGTTCGGGCTGGCCAATGGCCATGAGAAAAGTATAGCGCGCCGCTACGCCCACTTTGCGAAAAGCCGCCGCCTTGAGTTGCGATGGTGTTCTATTGTTGACCTTGTCGCTCGACTTTCTTGAGCTAGCCGCGTACGCTAACGTCCCCGCAGCAACTTGTTTAGCGTCACCGTGGAGGGTTCAAATGGCAGATATCGCCACTCGTGGCTACGCAAATCCATCCGTCCTCGTTTCGACCGACTGGGTCGCCGACCACAGGAGCGACCCGAGGATTCGAATCATCGAGTCCAACGAAGATCAGCTCCTCTACCCGTCAGGGCACATCCCTGGCGCCGTCCAGGTCGACTGGGCCGCGGATCTCAACGACCAACTCCGCCGCGATTACCTCGATCGGACAGGTTTCGAAAAACTCGCGAGCAAGATCGGCATCGACCGCGACACGACGGTGGTCTTCTACGGAGACAAGAACAACTGGTGGGCAACCTACGCCTTCTGGGTGTTCCAACTCTTCGGCCATACCAACGCGAAAGTCATGGACGGCGGTCGGCTCAAGTGGGAGAAGGAAGGCCG
>JANPDX010000731.1:0-4220 GCA_031431695.1 Dehalococcoidia bacterium | reverse complement strand
AGTTTCAGGTGCGGATACTGTTCGATTATTTGCTCCGGCGTCAGGCCCTCGTTGTACAGAATCGACACCTGTCGCACCGACACCCCGCTGCCGGACAGGCACAGGCGACCACCAGCAGGGGTGGGCAGGATGTAGAGCAACGTGCTGATATCGACGGCGGGTGGCGCTGTCATGCCCACCATCTTACCAGAATCGAATGCTTGCCCTATCCGCCCTGGTTCAACAACACCGGGTCAAACCCTTGCATGCCGCGTAGCAGATTGCTTTCTTCGCGGTGTCCAGGTGAATAACCAGATGGAGGGGGAGGGGCTGGACGCTATCCGTCGATTGGCTCGCGGACGACTCCTGGGAAGAGGAAGCGGTTCTAGGAAATCCAAACGAGCGAATTTTGAAATTGTTCCTGAGTTCGGGAGCGGCAGGCCTCAGCGACTAACCCGGCGACAGATTCTGGCGAGCGACGGTGATGCGTCCAAATGACGATGCCGTTGTGGTCGCGACCATCTCTCGCCCATTTCGCATGCATGGGAACAAAGTCGGTGTAGTTCGCCGTCAGGATTGGCCTCGTAAGGCTCACTGCATGTGCCAACTGTTCTGCGTCAGCAACTTCCATAAGACCTTCTCCACTCGCGGCCACAACATCGATCGCGAATCTGCGCAGAGCTGCTATCAAGCGTTCGCCGCATGAATCCGCATCGAGATAGAGGAACGGGAACACCTACTTGTATCGATCCGGTAGGCTCTCGTGCTTCTCGTAATAAGCCTTCAGCTCGTCGAACACGCGTTCTTCCTCTTCCAACTCCGCGTCCATGCGTTCCTTGTTCGCCAGGTAGTACGTGATCGCAGCATAGACGGCCGGGAGCGTGATCTGCCCGTAATCGTCGCGGATTTCCTCCGGGGTCCAGCCCTGGTTGAACCACCCGATCACGGCCTTCACCGACACCCCGCTGCCGGACAGGCACAGGCGTCCGCCCGCGGGACTGGGCTTCATGTAGAGCAACGTGCTGATATCGACGGCGGGTGGAGCGAGGGTCATGACACCAAGAATAGCAGACGGGAATCGCGGTTTGCGCGGCTATCCGCCCTGGTTCAACAACACCGGGTCGAAGCCCTGCATGCCGCGCAGGAGGTTGACTTCTCCACGGTGGCCGTTGAGGTGGATCACGAGGTGGAGGTTGATTGACTCGCCAATGGTCTCGGTCTTTTCCCGGAGCTTCACCTCGCGCTTGAGGCCTTCCTCATCCAGCGAGCTCAAGAACGCGAGAGCCAACTCGGCCACGCGTTCCTGGTAGCCACGAAAGGCTTCAAGTGAAGAGAAGTGGATGGCGGCGGCGTCTTCGGTCGATTGACCTGTGCCGAAGCCTTTTTCCGGGAGGCCTGTCTTAGCCGCCCAGCCGCTCGCCTCCCATTCACTCGGCTTCCCCTGGAATATCTGCTGGAAGAACAGGTCTTCGATGCGCACGCCGTGCCACATGCACCAGGCGATCGAATGGGACTGGCCTTCCGGCACGAAGTGAAGCTGTTCGTCCGAAAGGCCTTCGGGGGCGCCGCGGAACCCGCGATGGATGAAATCAAGCGTCTGTTTCATGTAGTTGATCGAAGACACGGTTAACTCCTTGCGATGGCCACTCAGATGCCGGCTATACGCTGAGCTTTGAGCGCGGCGACCGTGTGCTCAGGCGCGCCCTCAGCCCACCACATGCGCGCTCACGCTCTCGATTGGCGGCAAGTTCTGCGTCAGCAACTCCCAGGACTCACCGTCGTCTCCGCTGGCGTAGAGCTGGCCCGTGTTCGTACCGAAATACACGCCCGCCGGGTTCATCGAATCGGTACATAGCGACTGCCGGTACACGCCCATGAAGGCGTCCTCCTGGGGGAGGCCCTTCGAGTGTGGCTGCCAGGTGGCTCCGGCATCCCGTGTTCGCCAGACCGCCAGCGTGCCGCCCGGAGGGCAGCGGAACTCGCCACCAACGAGCGGAACGACGTAGGCCGTATCGGGATCGTGGGGGTGAGCCGCCATGGCCAGGCCAAACTCTGAGGGCAGTCCGGCCGTGATGTCTGTCCACGAGTCGCCGCCGTTGTCAGTTCGATAGGTACCCATGTGGGCCTGTGCGTAAAGCCGGTTGCTGCTACCGGCGGCGAGCGAAACGTGATGCACGCATTGCCCCCACTCGGGGTAGAGCTCGATATTCGGGTCGAACATCGTGCTCTCGCTGCGAATGCCCGAGCACGTTGTCTGCCATGATTTCCCGCCGTCTTCGGTGCGAAACACCCCGGCGGCGGATATCGCAATCCACATCCGGTCCGCGTTCGCCGGGTCCAGCACGATGGAGTGCAACGCCATGCCCCCGGCGCCGGGCTGCCACGTGTCACGTGTCGAGTGGTTGCTCAGCGCCTCGTTTTCGCGCCACGTAGCGCCACTGTCGTCGGAACGAAACAGGGCCGCGGGAGCGACACCGCAGTACACGACTCCCGGTTGAGACGTCCCCGCTGGCTGAATCGCCCAGACCCGCTCGATAACCTTCGATTCGCGAAAAAACCACGGGATCGGCTCTTCGCCTTCGACTGCCACCGGATCGCCCGAAAATCGCGGGTGTTTTGCCGCATCAATCCAGGCTTCCTCACCGCTGGCCCGGTAACGGACCGCCGGGCCAAACCAGGGGTCATTCACGGTCATGAGCGTCGCGCCCGTCCGTTCGTCGAACACCGCATGGTTTACTTCCACGCCCGCTGCAAACGGCCCCTCGAGCTTCCAGCCACTGCGTGAGGGCCCACTCGTCAACGAAAACGCGCCCTTGCGCGTCCCGACCAGCAACTGAATCGAAGTCATTCAACGTCCCCCATGGCGATGTTCGTGCCCGTGATTTTGCCAGACCGTGTCAAGCGGCTGACGTCACAGCCGGGACCGTTAGCCAACGATCCCGAGGATGTTCCCGTCAGGGTCCTTGAACCAGCCGAGCCGCGGCCCACCGGGAATTCGCACCAGTCCATCGGCGTCGTGTTCCATCTGTGAATAGCGTTCGAATACCACTCCTCGGGTAGCCAGCGCCTTTGCCGCAGTTGCGATGTCTTCGACTTCCCAGCTGAGCACGGCGTAGGGTGCCGCATCCACACGTTCGACGCGCGATACTCGCAGAGTGGTGCCGCCGGTGTCGAAGATCAGCGCAAACCCGTCGTCCTCAACGAGCCGCAATCCGAGCGCGTCACGGTAAAACGCGAGGGCGCGTTCCTGGTTCGTGGATCCCACGAGTGCAAGAAGTTTGGCGTTTTCGAGCATGTTGCCTCCGGTCGGTCCGCGAATGGCTAGAATTCTCGCATGGAACTTTACGACGTTATGCGCACCACGTTTTCGGCGCGCGAATTCGCGGATGAGCAGGTCGGCGATGATGTGCTCGAACGCATCTTTGAAAACGCCCGCTTCGCGCCGAGCGGCGGCAACCGCCAGGGCGGCCACATCATTGTTGTGCGCGAACAGTCCACCAAGGATGCCATCGCCGAACTGGCGAAGACGGCCGCCCGCCGCTACGCCGCGCAGGCCCAGGCTGGCGAGAACCCTTGGAACACCTACGTCCCAACGAAGGTCACGCCAGAAACCGTCGCATCGACCCGGGTTCCGCCAGGCCTCAGCGAACCGGTTCGCCGCGCTCCAGTCGTGGTCATCGTTTGCGTTGACCTCCGCGTCGTGGCATCGGTTGATCAATTACTACCCCGAGTCGGCATCGCCAGCGGCGCCTCCATCTACCCCCTCGCCTGGAATATTCTGCTCGCAGCTCGCAATGAGGGCCTTGGCGGCACCCTCACCACCATGCCCATCGCCGAGGAAGGGAAACTCAGGGAGATCCTCGGCCTCCCGGACTACATGGCTGTATGCGCCGTCATGCCTATTGGCAAACCCGTGAAGCAACTCAACAAGCTGACGCGAAAACCCGTCCGCGACTTCGTCCACCGCGAACGTTTCGACGGAGAACCCTTCGGAAATTAGCCGAGGCCTTACAGCCGAGGCCTTACAATCGAGCCACCTGACCCTCACGGGAGTGACCGCATGCTAATCAGCACAACCACGATCATTGAAGGGCGGCCGGTCCGCGAGTACCTCGGCGTCGTCTGCGGCGAGAGTATCCTCGGCGCGAACATCGGGCGCGATATCGGCGCGATGATCCGCAACGTCACCGGCGGCCGCGTCAGCGGTTACGAAAAAGAACTTCGCAACGCTCGCGATATTG
>JANPDX010000730.1:0-4271 GCA_031431695.1 Dehalococcoidia bacterium | reverse complement strand
AGCGCAAGGCAGAAAAGGTCCTCTCGCCGGGCGCCAACCAATCGCGGCCCAAGCAGCGCGAAGATTCGTTCCGGCGTGCGCAGGTCCGGGCGTTCCCCGGGCGTTAGCCCCTGGGCGCGCCGGCCCAGTTCGAAGGCGGCGGCCAATTGCGCTGCCTTGGCCGGCCCAAGCCCGCGAGCGCGTTGCATCGCTTTCGGCCCCGCGCGTAGCAGTCCGTCCAGTCCGCCAAAGTTTTCCAGCAGGCTCCGCGCCATGTCCACCACGTTTTCGCCTGGCAGCCCGGAGCGCAGGACAATGGCGATCAGCTCGGGATCGCTCAGGGTCTCGGCACCGTGCTCCAGCAGGCGCTCACGCGGCCGCTCATCACCAGCCCAGTCGCGGATTGTGCGGTACGCAGGCCGCTCGGAATCGGACATGGGCGGATTGTAGCGGTGTCAGCCGTTTGTCGCGGCCACTGCCCCTTCGCTTGGCGTTTCCCGCTTTTCCACCCATACGAGCACCGCGCTATGGGGGTAGAACGTGCACTCCACGTAGTCACCTTCGCGAATCCCATCGAGGATCAGTTGGTCACCCCGGAGGATGAGCTTGCCCAGGCGAATGTAGTGCGCCTTGATCACGAACGAATCGCTCCGCGCCCAGCGCCGCCCGACGACGCCCGATTCGACGCGCGGCTCGCCGGTGTAGTCCAGCAGCGATTGGATGGTCTGGAATCCGAACAGCGCCGTCATCGCGCCGAGGACGACTACGAGGAACCAGGTACCGCCGTTGTCGCCGCCCAGGACCACCCGATCGAAGCCGAAAAACAGCAGCCCTCCCAGACAGGCCACAAAGAACGGCCCCCAGATGATGACCGTGCGGAGGAGGCGGCCGCGGACACCCCTGTGTTGTGCCAGCCGAACCAGTTCGGGGTCGCTTTGCCAGTTCATGGAATCTTTATCTCGGCCCCTACGGCGATGGTGTTTGCGTTGAGGCCGGGGTTGGCGGCCAGGAGTTCAGCCACGGTGACCCCGAATGAAGCTGCCACCGCCGAAAGCGTATCGCCACTCTTCATTACGTAGGTTCGGCCCGCGGTGGTGGGGCTTGCGGCGGCCGTGGCTGAAGCGGCCGCGGTCGGGCTGACGGGCGTCACGCTCGATGGGACCTGAGTGCCGGTGCGCGGCGTGCTTGTCGCAACGCCTCCCGGCCGCGTGGGAGTAGCGGTGGTGCTCACTGCGGCCGTACTGGTCGGGAGGTCGCGGACCAGGTTCGTGTCGCTCTTGCTTTCGGGCGGGCGGACGACGAGGAAGAGCGTGATCAACGAGGCGACGACCAGCACGAGGATCGACCCCCGGTAGACCGCGGCGCTCGGCGTCGCCGATTCGGGTGACATGCAGCGCAGGCAAACGTCGTCGCCATGTTCGCTGCAGTACAGCCGGCCACAGGCGTGGCATTCGGCTTCGGCAGCGTTTTCACAGTAGTAACACGCGAGGGGCTGATCGTCCGCCATGTAGCGAAGGGTACGCGAAAGAGGGAAAGACGGAAGTCCGGCACGGTAAACGGGGTTCCCATCGCCCGTCAGAGGCGAGTGCGCCCGCGCTCGCTCGGCGCGGAGCCAGCGCGACGGCGATGCGCGAGTCACGTCGAAAGTCAGAGGCGAGTGCCGCCATGTCGAGAATCCGAGGCCCTATGCGGGCTCGATCGTCGCCGTCAGCCCGCACGACTCGAGCCGGTCGCGGTAGTACTCTGCCGCTTCCTTCGGGCATTGGATGACCGTCGCCTGGCCGTGCGTGTGCGCCTGGAGCATGATCTCCGCCGCATCTTCCGCCGTCAGCGAAGGCACCGAACGCATAATCGAAAGCACCACATGGTCCATCGAATTGTGGTCGTCGTTGTGGAGCACCACACGAAATGGCGGAAGCAACTTCTTGACGGTCTCCGCGTCGAGGACGGTATCCGGGAGGGTTGGCGCCTGGCTCACGCGTCCATTGTATCCGCTGGCGAAGGACCTTCGGGTTCACCATGCGAACCGCTTCCGTGGCCCAACGGTTAGGGAGGGGTTTCCGCCGCGCTCGCCACGAAGCTACCCCCGCATCACCTCGTCGCAGGAGTTGGGGCTACCTCGCATTCTTCGGGTTTTCCCCAACTGACAGGACACACCCGCTGGCGCGACCATCCGATGCGATGTTCGAACGCTCCGAGGCCCGCACCAGCGACCCGTTCACACTCCCGCGCGACCCGGCGACGCGGCGCATGGCGATCAACACGCTCGCCTTTCGGGCACTCTCCCATGAAAGCGAAGTACAGATTCACGACCTGCTGGGAGAGGAAGGGTCAACCTTGCTCTCCGGCATGCTGGCCACCGCCGCCAACGAGACCGGTACCCAACTCATGCTCACCGAACTGCTGTTGCAACGGGGCTGGAGTTGGGTACGTATCCTCGCCGCGGTCTGGCACAACGAGGAGTTCCTGCGCGCTGCTGCTCTCGCCGAGTAGCGTCGTGCTCGCCGTCCCGTCCAGGATTCCCGCATGCCCTTTCGCTCGTGGCCGCCGGAGTAGACTCTGCCCGAGGTTCATCGCATGGCGTTCACCGATAGATACGGTCTGGTCCTGACAACTTCCTCTGCGACGGCGGCTGACCTGTACCGGCGTGCCCTGGATCACGCGCTCGCCGCCGAAGCCCAGGCCGAGGCTTGCTTCGGACTGGCCCGCCGGGAAGACCCGGGGTTCGCGCTCGCCCACATCGGCGAGGCGAGGATGCTGCAACTCCGCGGAAAAGGCGCCGAAGCGATGGCAGCACTCGGACTCGCTCGCGCCGCGGCGGCGTCGGCCACGCCGCGCGAACAGTCCCACGTCGCCTGCCTCGCGATGGCAATTTCGGGCGACTCGGCCGGCGCACTTACCGCCCTCCACGCGCATATCGCCGAGCATCCCCGAGATGCCCTCATCCTCTCGCAGGCCTGCGGGGTGTACGGGCTGATCGGCTTTAGCGGCCGGCTCGACCGTAATGACGAACAACTCGCGCTGCTCGAACCGCTCGCCGGGGCATATGGCGATGACTGGTGGTTCCTTTCGCAGATCGGTTTCGCCTACAACGAGCTCTTCCGTCACGAGGAGTCGCGCCGGGCCACCGAACGGTCGCTGGCCGGTTACGCCCGCAACGGCCACGCTGCGCACACGATGGCCCACATCCACTACGAAACCGGCACAGCCGCCGAGGGAGCGCACTTTCTTGGCAATTGGCTCATGGGCTACGAACCGGCCAACCAGCTCTACGTCCACAACCACTGGCACCTGGCTTTGTTCGAACTCGCGGCCGGCAACATGGAACGCGTTCTGGAACTCTATGACCGCGTGATTCGCCCGGAAGTTTCGACGTCGCCCGCGCTCGGCACTATCGCAGACTCGGCCGCGCTTCTCTGGCGTTGCACGCTCACCGAAAGTCCAACGTACGAACTGCCCTGGGAGCCTCTCGGGGAATGGGCCCGCAATACGTTTCGCCAGCCGGGCATGACCTGGGCCGACGCCCACTGCATGATCGCCTGGACTGCCGTCAACGACGACGCGCGTCTCGGCCAGCTCGTCGACCAGCTTCGCGACCGCGTCGAGAAGGGAAAGGTCTACGCCGGTGACATGTTCCCGAAGCTCGGCGAGGCCTTCCAGGCGTTCGCCGCGAAAGACTGGGCCCGCTCGGCGGACATCTTCGATAGCATCGCCGGCGAAATCATCCGTATCGGCGGGAGCCACGCCCAGCGCGACGTATTTGAAGAAACCCGCATCGAGGCTCACGTCCGAGCGGGGCGCCTCGATGTCGCCCGCCGGATGCTCGAGGCGCGTCTCGATCTCCGTCCGAACGGCCGCGACACGCGCTGGCTTGAACGCATCAACCGCGACTACGCGACGCCGGCTGCCGGGTGACCGCCGAACCCTCGGCGCCCGGCGCCCCCGCCCTGGTCACGGCCGTCGTGGTCGTGTGGAACACGCCTGACCTCGCCATCCAGACCCTGGTGTCCCTCACCGGCGGCTACGGCGAAGGTCTCCGGATGGTGCTCATCGAAAACGGCTCCGTCGATGACTCGGCGGAAGTTATCCAGAAGTTCCTCGAGGGGTGGGAGTACTCGGCGAGCGTTACCTTCGTCCAGAGCGCCGAGAACCTCGGTTTCTGCGGAGGCGTTAACCTCGGCACAACCCATGCCCTCGCTGCTGTCCCGCCCCCGGACTACATCTGGCTGCTGAACCCGGACGCTGTAGTGAACCCGGATACGTTCCGGGAGATGGTCGCTGTGGCGCGAGAG
>JANPDX010000729.1:0-2951 GCA_031431695.1 Dehalococcoidia bacterium | reverse complement strand
AAGGACCGCCAGCCGTACTCGTGCCGGGCGTCCGAAGTCGAGCAGGGCATCGAGCGCGGCCCGAATGCTTCGACCCGTGAAAAGCACATCGTCCACCAGGACGACGGTCGCACCATCGATTGAAACGGGTATTTCACTGGGCCGAATTGGCGGCGGGGCCGACCGGCGCGTCACGTCGTCGCGGTACAGCCCAATGTCGAGCGCTCCCACCGGCACCACGACGCCTTCGAATTCCTTAATCGCTTCGGAAAGACGCCGCGCGAGCGGGTACCCACGGGAGAGCAGCCCAACGATGACCAGTCCTTGCGTGCCGCGGTTGCTCTCGACAATCTCGTGGGCCAGCCGCCGGAGCGTCCTGGCGACTTCGTCCGGGCCAAGGTAGGGAGTGGAAGTCATGAAAAACGCCTCTCCCGGGAGTCGGGACAGGCGCACAGGGACAGTTCGTTGCCGGGCATGCCGGTGCTCCTCCCTTGGCAGCCTCACGGGACCACCTTAAAGGGTTTCGAACAGGATACCGCTCGGGCCAACGGCGAGCAATGCAGGCACGAGGTCGCGCACTCGACCGGCCCGCCGCCGAGGTCATGCGGTCTTCGTAATCCCAGGCGAACGAATCGCCCCCGCGCGCCGTCAGGTCGCCGTTGTCGTCCCAGGTGTGGTTGACGACAGAAGCCGGGCTCGGCGGGGTCACGCTGGTGATGCGGTCGTTGTCGTCGTAGGCGTAGGCCGTGGCGTTGCCGCCGACGGTCATGCTCGTGCGGTTGCCAAAGGCATCGAAGGCGTAGCTCGTCGTCGCCGGTCCGGGGTAGGTGACGCTGGTCAGCCGGTAGAGGTCGTCGTAGGCGTAGGTATGCGTGCCCTGCTGGTCGACGCGCTGCGTGGGGTTGCCGGCCTGGTCGAGTGTGTAGGCCACCGAGGCGATCACGCGGAGATGCCCTCCACTATCCAATCCATCAGTGATTCAAGTTCCCAGCCCTCTTGTGTGTGATTCCAGTCTTTGTCGAAGCCGACGCGCGAAATTTCACTTCCCACCAGGTCTCTGAGCGTTCCGAGTTCCTCGTCAGAAAGCTGGCCGAAATCCCACGCATTCGCGCGAGCCACTAGCATCGCGTCGCCCGAAGAGCTAGCTAGCTTCACAAGCAGGGATTTAGCTTCGCTAGCGTTAATTAGTCTTTCGCCCAACCCCTAGTATCTCCAACCATTTCGGTTTTCCGCCCAAGTCGTAATTATCTCTCCTGCCCGATTTAAGACCACTGTGGCATTCTTACCAATCCATTGAAACGAAATACGGCCTTGCGAATCCACGATCCTCTTCACTTGGGAAGGGTTCTTGAGAGCGTCTTCAATTGCTGCCGTGTTGACACCGTGACCGTCCCGAGTAAGGGCTTGAATGATGCCGTCTTTCCGCCAGCCGGTGACCTTCGATCCGAGCCGTTCATAGTGCATGTGCTTTGAGGTCGAGAGCTCGGGTGCTAGGAACAGCAGCGACGGCGAGGCAACCAAAGAAACGCTTCGAAGCAAGTTGACCGCCAGTGCTAGGCCCGCGTTCTCGAACCGATCTCTGGAGGGTCGTAGGGCACTGAATTAAGAGACCCGTTCGCCAAACCGTCTGTCCGGTTTCGCATGCAATGGCGATTCCTGATAGGAGCGAACAGACACACGCCACCTGTCGTGAGTGGGCTCGTTCATAAATGGGTCGATTGGTACTGACTACGCCAACAAGCTCACCACGAACCTTCATTGGTGATCGAAGCGAGACCGTACGCTACCTGGCGAGCCGCCGCCCCGGCGCGACCTTCCTGATGGGATACTCCAGCGTGAGCGAACCCGGGATACGGCGACGAATCGGGGTTGCGGCAAGGGTGGCGGGCGAATAGGACGAACCTTCGTCGGGAGGACCGCAGCGTGTGAATCGCGTGAGTTATTGATCCAGGGGCGGGTGTGATCGCGGGAGACATTGAGCCAGGGGATCGCGGGGATCATTGAGCCAGATCGCGGGAGTTATTGAGCCACCCGAACGCAGCTTCGTCACGATGTCGGCCAGAGGAGGCCGTCGTGGCGTTTCGGGAGGTTCATCGTATGGAGATCAGAGAAGTCGTCCGGCGCTGGCGGCAGGGTGAGAGCGCCCGTTCCATCGCCCAGGCGAGCGGTCTGGCGCGCAACACCGTGGACAAGTATCTCAGGCTCGCGGTTGCAGCGGGGGTAACGCGTGGAGGTGAGCCGCCGGGCGAGGAGCTGTACGCGGCACTGTCGAGAGTCAGCCAGCCGGGGCCGCGTCCGGGGAGTCGCCTGGCCCCGCAGAGGGCCATCCTCCGCGACCAGCGAGAGCGCATCGCGCTTTGGCTGCAGGACGACCATCTCCGTCTGACCCGTATCCACGAGCTGCTGTTGCGGGACGGGATAGCACCGGGGTACACGACGCTGCGGGAGTTCGTGCGGGAGGAGGGACTGTGGAAGCCTTCCCACACCACGGTGCGGATGGCCGACTGGGCTGCGGGTGAGGTAGCGGAGATGGATTTCGGCAGGCTGGGCGTCATCGTTGATGCGGCCACCGGGAAGAAGCAGCCGATCTGGGCGCTGGTCATCGTCCTCCCCTACAGCCGCCACCAGTTCGTCTGGCCACTGCTCCAGCAAACGCTGGAGGAGAGCATCGGAGGCCTGGAGCGGGGATGGCGCTTCTTCGGGGGTGTGCCCAGGCGGCTCATCCTCGATAACTTCGCCGCCGCCATCGCTGGCCCAGACGCATTGCAACCGCGACCGACGCGTGGCTTCCTGGAGTACAGCCAGGAACGTGGCTTCTTGATCGATGCCGCCCGCGTGCGCAGGCCGAAGGATAAGCCCCACGTCGAGCGCAGCATCCAGTACGTGCGTGAGCGCTTCTTTAAGGGAGGGAGCTTCCGCGACCTGGAGGACTGCCGTCAGCAGGCCGAGCACTGGTGTCGCGAAGTCGCCGG
>JANPDX010000728.1:0-5383 GCA_031431695.1 Dehalococcoidia bacterium | reverse complement strand
CCGCTTCGATTTGAAGCAAAGGCCACCTTGGTCCCATCTGGAGAAACCACGGGCATCACATTACTGAACTTGACCTGCTCCGGATCACTGAACAGTCGCCGGGATTCCAGCGTCTCGGTGTTCATGATATTCAATTGGCCGATTTCAAAAGGGCTGTTCCCCGACGTCACATCCGTCCACACAATGTGCCTGGAGTCTGGCAACCAGGAAGGGACCCTGTTGAGCCCGGAACCGAGGAGCATTTTGGGATTCTTGCCGTCGGGGTCGGCGAGCCAAAGTGCCAGTCCGCTGTCGCCCTCCTGCCCATACACGATTTTCTTCCCATCGGGCGACCACGCGGGAAACATGCAATTATGTGTGCCGTCCGTGATTCTCCGCCGGGCAGAGCCATCCTCATTCACCCGATAGAGCTGCAGTTTGTTCGTCTCGTCGGCGTAGCTGACGATGATCTCTCGCAATGGATGGGAAGCAGTCTCCGGGGCCGTCGGCGACTCGGTGCTTTTCCCGTCCGGCTTGAGCTGTTCGAGCACGCGATCCAGTTCCGCATCCGCCTCGCGAAACTTGCCCGCATCGAGCAGAGGCTTGACCTTCTCTTTCATTGCCTTGGCGATGGCCGATGGATCGGGCTCGCTATCCGCCCATTGGTACACGCGCTCGATCTTCGCGGCGACCCGCTGCTGCACAGCTTCGGCGGAGTCGGTGGGCGACTGGGCGTTCCCGTTGCAGAGGAAGGTGGAGCAGAGAAGGCAGGTGAGGAGGATTTTCGCTTTGGTTCTCATCGTGAAAGAGACGCTCAATGAGCACCTTTGGTTACTTGGAAACAGCGGCGGCGGCTTCCACACCGCGCACGATTTTGTGGAAGATTGGGTGCCGGGGTGAGGGTTCTATTGACCCAATGACCGCAAGCTTTTAAGCGCTGCAGCGCATAGGCCGTTTGTTTTGTTAAGATAAAGACGATCGTAATCGCCTCTATTTTGGTCGTTCTTCAATTGGCTCAAAAACGAGTATCTCCGAAACACCGCTTGCGCTGAAAGCAGTAGCTTTGGGTTTAACGGTAATGAGTAGGTTGCGAGAGCTGCCCTCGATCAGCCGAATCTCGGGAGAAGCGACGAGTTTTTCATACCGCCCTGTACTATTCTTCCACAATTCCTTTTCGCCTTCACTTAGGACAATTTGCACGGCCTCGCAGTCAGCGAAGTGGAGGCGAAGGACCTTTACGCCATCAGGAATCGCTACGCGCCACTGGATGTCGTTCACTTTGGTCGTTCGGTTGCCATTCGAATCGATCGTAACACTAAATGCCCGATCATTGAGCAACTTTACGTCGGGTTGCTTTGCATCGGCAGCGACATCGCGAGCCAACAACCGCTTTAGCAATCGATGATTAGCAATGGCCGTCGCATTGTCTGGGTTGTTGGTCCAAATGCTCAAGGTGGCTATCTTGCCTTCACCCTTCCAAAGGAACAATATTGATGGATCGCCAACGATCGTTACTCCGGCAATCGAATAATCCAATCCTTTCATTGTTTGATCTAGCCAGAATGCGTCTCCCACTCGAACAGCAGGACGATTATTCTGGATCGAGAGCGTGCCTCCGTAGAGAAACTTTTTCCCGCCTTCAGATTGAACGCAGACGAGATTCTTCGGCGTTTCGTCATTGGAATTGCGGCGCTTGAACTCCGCTAGCGAGCAAATCCAGCATCGGCGTGTCCAACCCTGCTGACCGGCGCTGGTCCTGACGTTTAGAAGGTCATTCTCCGTTTTCAAAATTACGAGTTCAGTTCCGAGAACTAGTGTTGCCACGGACTTGCTCAACTTGGAGTCCTCAAAAAGATTCTCCGCACCGCTGTATGCAATAACTGGCCTTACGGTATCGGTGTGCTGGGCCTTGGTATTAAGTCCTATGGAGAGAAGCAGGAGTGGAACAATGATTTTTAGAAGGGTTGTTTTCATGATGTTGATTGCGTAGCTGAGCGGCCAACCCCAAGCTCAGCGACGGCGGAGCAGTTCGCTGCAGCGCGTAGGCGTTTTGTCGTGGGTTGTTTGAAGGTTCATGAAGCCCGCCGAACGAATAGAATAGCGGAGAGAATGCCGGTGCCGACGAGCGTGATGATCGGCGGAATGGGGAGGCCAAATATTGGAAAGAGGAACGCCAATAGAGCGCCAATGCCAAAAGCTGCGCCGGGCACGCCATCGTTGTTGAAGAGTGCCCATGTGGCAATAATCCCGGCTCCCACCAATAGAATCAATGCAGCTAAACCAGGGATGACTCCGCCGATAAAAAGCCGAAGCACCGAACCATAAATCGCTAATAGGGCTGCGAGAGAGCCCATACTGAATGGCAGTTTTATTGGGCGGGAGCGGAGGAAGAGTTTGAGGTGTGGGAATACCACCGCAATGGGCTGCCAATGGGGATCGCCGGTCTCGCCTCTGCACGTAGCGTTATCCGCGATCTTTCGTTCCGTGTAGAGACGGTATATCTCAGGCGTTTCCAACGGTCCAATCTCGTCGCTCGGGTTACGGATGAAGTATTTCATGTGTGAACTTGGTTTGTGGTCACTGGGCGCGCTGCAACGCCTAACTATCAGGGTAGTCTGCAAAAATGAAGGAATATCCTCCTGTAGGCCGCAAAAATGGAGCTTTTCATGGGCGGGGGAAAGGTTGGTTGGGCGAGCGGGGTGGGGCAAGGGCGGAGTTGCGGCTTTTTGCGCGCCTTGGCAATGGGCCGGCGGGCGTATGGAAGGGCGCAGGAGCGTTCCCGATGAGTGGGAGTGCAGCGCCGCTTTGCCGGGGGAACATTAAGGCATTGCTGCGCTCGTCGCGCGCGGAAATCCATGTGGCGGAGGCGAAGGAGAAAGCGGAGATCAAAAAGTCATGAACGCGAGCCGGAAGAAAATTGTTGTTTGCGCTGGCGCTGAAGAATTCCGTCGCGATGCAAGCCACGGCCTGCTTTTTACCTTTCTGCAAAACCCATCCCTGATGAAACTCACCTGCCTGCCGGTCTTCCTCGCGATGACCGTGACGTCCCTTTTCGCCGCCGATCCCGCCTTCGAAGTGTGGGCTGAAGCCCTCGCCGCCGACACGATTCGCTCGAGTCCGACCGCCGCCACCTACACGCAATACTTCAGCGGTGCCGAGCAGGACGCGCTGGATCGCCAGCTCACGCCGATCACCAAGGCATACCGGGCTGAACGCGTGGCGGTGGCCATTGTTCGGCCTTTGATTAGTTACGGAGAACCTATCTCCACCAAGTCCTCTCCACTGTCGAGCAAGCTCAGGGCTGTCGAAAGCTGTCGTCCGAGAATCTCCCGTAGTGCAGCGTCGGATGTGTTGCCGCACGTGAGCCACAAAATTTTCGGTGGGCTGCCGTGCTGCTCGAGAAGACGGACGAAGTCGCTGTCTTTGGTCAGGACGTTCGCTGGGGCGGTGCGTGCCGCTGCGAAAATCTCGTCGTCCTCCGCATTGCGGAGTCCAATCTCCCGCAACGGCAGTGCGGTGACTGGATAATTCTCGGTGATCCAGCGAGCGATTCGTGGCGACAGATGCGCGTCCACCCATATCGTCATTCGGCTAGAACCGGATGGTCAATACGACGACGGGCGAAAGTGAGACACGCCTTCAGATCGTCGGGCTCCAAATCTGGCATCTCATCGAGAATCTGCGCGGCGTCCAAGCCCGCTGCAAAAAGGTCCAAAACATCGGTGACACGAATACGCATCCCTCGGATACATGGGCGTCCTCCACACTGCTTCGGGTTAAACGTGATGCGATCAAGTAGAGTTGCCATATCGGGAGATTAAGCGTTCCGTCGTTCTGGGCAAGCGCGCGATTTGGCCGAACGACTGGTGGCGAGCCGGAGAAAAACGTCCTCGTCGCCTCGCTCGAGGAACGCGCCGCGAAACTCAAGGACGTGTCCGCCGCGGACCGCGCGGAGTTTGTCGCGACCGCCGCCATTGTTCGGCGCGCTTTTGGTTTCATTCGGGGAGGCGGTCAGTTTCGATTGGTTCGCTGTGCGGCACGGCAGCAAGGAATCGCTCGAAGTCCTCCCGGCGTCCCAAAGCTGCTTCGCGTTTGAGATAGTCGAGCGTGGAAAGAGCCGCCATTTTTTCGGCGGCCGCGCTGGCGAGAAACTGGTTGATCGAGTAGCCCTCGCGCTCGACATGAGCCTGGATGCTGCGGTGCAACGAATCTGGAATTTCGACGGTTAGCGTGTTCATGGTGTTGGGTGCTGGCGGATCATGCTTAGAAAGTCGCGTGGAGTGATGGCTTGGATTCCGAGCTGTTGGCTGCCACGGAAATCATGGATGTTGTGTGTGACAACGTAGCGGCTCCCAGCGGCGAATGCCAGTTCGAGAACCATATCGTCGTTGGGGTCGGGCAGGAACGGACGCCACAGAAAATGGATGTCCTGTAGATGGGCTTGGCTCGCGAGATAGCGGACATGGGCTTGCGCATCAGCCGGCGTTTGGCCGGGCGGTAGGTGTTCTGGGCGGCTGAGAACTGCCTGCCACTCGATGTAGAGGCCGACCGAGAGGCAAATCTGGAAATGCGGGGACGGAATAGAACTGACCAGGGCATAGCTGGCTCCATCCCGCGAGCGAGCGGAAGAAACGAGAACCGAAGTGTCGAAAACGACGCGCATCGGGATCGCTTCTGCCCATCGTTGCTGCGAATGGCAAGTGCGCGTTCATACGCCGAACGACTGGATCATGAATAAATCTGTGTGCGTTTGCGAACTGCTTTATGGGCGGCAGATTTGTTGGTTTTCAACGGGCGAGCGGGTGTGCGTTTTACGCGCCGGCGCTGAAGAATTCCGTCGCGATGCAATCCACAGCCTGCATTTTACCTTTCTGCAAAACCTATCCCTGATGAAACTCACCTGCCTGCCGGTTTTCCTCGCGATGACCGTGACGACTCTTTTCGCCGCCGATCTCGCCTTCGAAGTGTGGGCGGACGCCCTCGCCGCCGATACGATCCGCTCGAGTCCGACCGCCGCCACCTACACGCAATACTTCAGCGGTGCCGAGCAGGACGCGCTGGATCGCCAGCTCACGCCGATCACCAAGGCCTACCGGGCGGAACGCGTGGCGGTGGCCCGGCGCGCGCTGGCGGAGTTGGCGAAGTTCGACCGCGCCAGGCTGGACGCCCAGCAGCGCCATTGTCAGGCGTTTTCCCATTCGTATTTTATTGGAGAAGAAAGAATGGCCTCGGACTCGTCTTCGAGGATTTGATACTCATCGTGGGTCAAATTCTCTGTGTCACCTTTGAAATAAGCGCGCAAAAAGACGATGTGCCAAACCTCGTCAATCATGGCTGCTCGGTAAATGAGGCGGTAGCCTCCGCGCTTGCCTGCGTTGAGGCAGGGAACCATCAGGCGCATCTT
>JANPDX010000727.1:0-5823 GCA_031431695.1 Dehalococcoidia bacterium | reverse complement strand
CTGAGAACAGTCCGGACAGAAAAAGGAGAACCGTCGCTCCAACGGTGAACGCGCCGACGGCTCCTCCAGGCTCTCGAAGGCTTCGCAACATGAGTTTGACTCCTCTCATTTACAATTGATGCGCAACTTACAAGATAGCTTGGCAGTTCCACAAGCCTACGCGGAACAAGCCGTCATGCCGCGATCCGCGACAGCAAGCACCGTTGCCCCAACCGAAGCAGCCAGAAGGACCGCTACGATCGGTGCCCACCACAGAGTTGCTGCTAAACCCAATGCTCCAACAAGCATCAACGTCCGGCCCAACCTTGGGTAATAGGCTGCTGAGGCAGCGCCCCCGACGACGGAAGAAGCGAGCGAAACGGCGGCGGAACTGAGATACCAGACGTGAAGTCCCGGCTGCGCCGGGTCACCAGCGAGAGCGACAACCCACCACGCGCTCGCCGGCAGGGAGACGCACAGGAAGCCAGCAACAGCGAAGAGCAGGACGGTTTCATGAAGGCGAGTCTTGCTCAGGCCGCCCCTGCCCAGGCTACTGCGCCAGTACACATCGTCGGCGACACCCCCGAACAGCCGACGGAGACTTCCGAACCAGGGCTCACCGCTGCCTGGGCGATAGTACTCGTACTCCCACTGGTCGGAACGAACCTCGGCTCGCCGATCGTCAGCTTCCTGCGGCGGCAGGCCGGCTGTGTACGCCCACACCCAGGCTCGCTCAACAGCAGCCGAGAAACTCGTCATCCCTCGGCCCCTGCGAGGTCAATGACAGCCGCGCCCTTCGCTCCAGCTCTCGCTGTCGTAGCCAAAGCGGCCCGGCCGGCGGACGTAATTCGATACAGACGCCGCCGCGGCCTGCCTGCCGCTTCGCTGACCGCGGGCGCCTCCCACTCGCTCTGCAGAAAGCCGGCCCTCCGCAATCGGTCCAGGGTCGTATAGATCGTTCCGGTTGCGGCAAGTCGTGACTGGAACCCGGAGTCCTTCAATGTCTGGGCCGCGAGAAATCCGTGAAAAAATGGCGCGCCCTCTGTGTCGAACCGCACGGCGATTTCCAGCACCGATTGTTCGAGTAGAAGGAGCCCTGCCGGTCGGCCACGCATCTCGCCATTATTGCAGGACTACCCGGCAGGCGCTGCACGAATGAGTTCTCGTGGTGGAGGTCCCGCCCGGCTCGAATCCGAAGGCCGACAGCCCTGCAACGCCCCAAGGCGAACACCCGTTTGGCGGCATGCCGCCCGCGCCCACAAAGGGGCGCGACTACGATTCGGTAACCCCACGACTCCATCCGGTCTGCGGGAGCGGCAGCTACCGGAGCCCGCGCAGACTCGCCTCAAGCGTTCGCTCGCTTATCGGCGCCCGGGCCACTTCCTCGCCTTCAACGGTGACAACTGGAATTTCGAGAAAGTAGCGCCGCTGTAGTGCGTCGTTGGAATCGATGTCCACGGTCGTCAACCGGATCGGCATGCGCTTGCCGATTCGTCCGAGCATCGCTTCAGCCTGGTCGCAAAGGCCGCACCCGGGCTTGCGGTAGAGCGTCACTTCGAGCGGGGCAGTCATGTCAGGCCGGGGTAGCCGCGTCCTCGGTCTCCTCGCCGGGCATTGGCAAATCTCCCCAGACGCGTTCCGCGTATTCCGGCGTAATCGGTCCCGGCTTGCGGTAGACAATGCCGGCGATAATCACCGCGCTGCCAAGCAGAATGCCGCTGACGAGCTGGGGCACCGGCACGTTGCCAATTGTCTGCTCATCGAACCGGAAGTACGAGAGGACGAACCGCAGGATTCCGTACATTGCCACATAGCTGCAAAACACCCAGCCCGGCACTCGAACAAAGCGTCGCATGACCAGGAGCAGCAGGCCGAGAATGACCAGGTCTCCGACAAACTCGTAACCGCCAGCCACCGGGTGTACGGCGTAGGTGTCCAGCGGCTTCAGGGGGTGTTCGCTGTCCGGGTTGTTCAACCAGTAGCGGAACTGTGGGCTATCCGGGTGAAGGTACTTCACGCCCCACGGGAGGCTTGTCTTATCCGCGAGGTGTTCGCCGTTAATCAGGTCGCCGAGGCGGCCGAGCGCCTGCCCGAGGACCATGCCGGGCGCCGCCGCATCGAGGGTGATGCCGATGGGCCACTTGTGCCACAGCGCGTAAACAAGTCCGCCAAGCACGCCGCCCAAGAGTCCGCCGTAGAGCGTGATGCCGCCTTCGGTGATGCCGGTCACGATCTTTAGCGGTTCATCACCGAAGCGGTCCCAGTGTTCGAATACATAGAAAAGCCGAGCGCCGACGATAGCGCAGGGTACGCCGACAAGCGCGATTTCCTGCGCTACTTCCGGCGGAATCCCATCCTTCTTCGCCAGCCACACCGAGAGGGAAACGCCGCAAATAATGCCGACGGCCGTGAACAGCCCGTGCCAGGTCAACAGGAACGGGCCGAAGTCCGCCATGACCGGGTTGAGGTCGATGTTGATGCTCAGGAACGGGACAAAAGCGAGGACGCTCATCGCCAGCCATCGTACGGGCATCGGCGCGTTCGCCATAGCGCTGTATGGGCGAGTGTCGCTGGCGGGAGAAAACGTCCGGGCTAAAGGCCGAACGGCCGAGGCTGCGGGATTCGCAACTCACAGGCCGCAACTCCATACTTATAGAGTGGCTGTCCATCCTCTCCGCGAACGGTTCGAAACCGAACGGCGCCGCGCCGCCTTGCTTTCGTTCCTCCCGGCGGCCGGCATCGGGATCATCGCCAGCGACACATGGCTTGCGCCCTGGGCCGGCGTGCCCGGTGGGCTCTTGCTCGGCACGAGCGCCTTCACGCTGGTCTGGGTTTACGAATCCGTGATGTGGCGGCGCCACCATGGTCGATGACGCTCCCGGCTCCGGCCTTTCCCACCTCGATGCGTCTGGAGCCGCCAGGATGGTTGACGTCTCTGGTAAGGCCGAAACGGCCCGAACCGCCGTCGCCGAGGCGCTTGTCGTCATGCAGCCCGAAACGCTGTCGCTCATTCAGCAAGGCGGTATCCCCAAGGGCGACGTCATCGCGACCGCGCGGATCGCCGGGATCATGGCCGCGAAACGCACACCAGACCTCATCCCGCTCTGCCACCCGTTGCCAATCACCGGCGTCACGGTCGACCTCGAAGCCATCGGCCCAGGCACGCTTGCTATCCGCGCAACGGTGAAAACGACCGGGAAGACTGGCGTCGAAATGGAAGCCCTCACGGCCGTTTCAGTCGCCGCTCTTACGGTTTACGACATGTGCAAGGCGGTCGAAAAAGGTATGCGCATCGAGTCCGTCCGGCTGCTCGAGAAGCACGGCGGGAAGTCTGGGGACTGGTTGGCGGAGTAGCGCACGTCCCGGGCAGTGCCGTACACTTTCTGTGTGACTGTACGGAAAATCGCCCGCCGCGAAGTCCGGCTGGATCCAGATTACGACCAGCAGCTGGAAGCCGAGTTGGCGCGTCGGCGCCTGTCGTTTGCCGCATGGGTTCGCGAGCAGATTGACCGTGATGCCGAGGAGAGCGCGCGGATCGAACGAAAGGCGGCGGTTGAGCGGCTGTGCAATCTCGAGATCGATTGGGGCCTTGACGAGGTGGCGGGCCAACCAGGAGATCCGGCCTCCAATCTTGTCCGCAAAGTGATGGCAGAGGCCTGGGAGTCAACCGTGCATGGCTGAAAGGGCCTTCCTTGATGCAAACGTCCCAATGTATGCAACCGGACGGGAGCACCCATCGCGCGAATCATCGCGCGCGATCATGCGCGCCATAGTCGAGCGGCCCGACAATTGTTGGACCAGCGCAGAAGTTCTTCAGGAGTTGTATCACCTTTCCATCCGGCGCCGCGAGACGGCGCGGGGAGCGACGGCAATCCGCACGCTTTCGACGCTGCTGGGAGTGCAGGTCGCTGCTCTCGAGGCCCGGGATTTGCTCTGGTGCTTGAACAGCGAGTTCCCGGACAATCTCCAGGTCCGGGACCGCGTCCACCTCGCGGTGATGAGCCGCCTTGGCATCACGAACATCATCTCCGCGGACGCGGCTTTCGACGGGCTCGATGGGATCCGGCGGCTCGATCCCGCTGACCTTCCGGCGTGGAGGAGCCTGATCTGCCCATAGCGCTCCGAGTGTTCCGTGACAACCCCTTCCCCGCGCGAATACACTCCAGCGTCCGACCCCACACAGGAGGCACCCGTGCCAGGAGCGCTCGAAGGTATTCGCGTCATCGATTTCGGCCAGTACGTTGCAGGCCCCATGGCAGCCATGCTGCTCGCCGACCAGGGCGCCGACGTCATCCGCATCGACCCGCCCGGCGGCCCGCGGTTTGATACACCCGCCAATGCCACCTACAACCGCGGTAAGCGCTCGATCGTACTCAATCTGAAGGTGCCATCCGACCTGGAGACCGCTCGCAAGCTCGTCGCTTCGGCTGATGTGGTCATCGAGAACTTCCGGCCCGGCGTGATGGACCGCTTCGGCCTCGGCGCGAAGACGGCGACCGGCGCGAACCCTCGCCTCATCTACTGCTCGCTCCCGGGCTTCGCTTCGGACGACCCGCGCGCCAAAGTGCGCGCATGGGAGGGTACTGTCGCCGCCGCCACCGTCACTTACCCCGCGAACCCGCGTACCGGGAAGCCCGTTTACACGCCGCTGCCGTTCTCCTCGTCCTACGCCGCCTTTCTCGCGGTTGCCTCGGTCGCGATGGCGCTGAACGTCCGCGAACGGGACGGCCTCGGCCAGGTCATCGAAGTGCCGTTGTTCGATGCGACGTTTGCGGCCATCGGGTATCGCGGGCAGCGCGTGCACAACGCCGCCCCCGGCGACGAGCTGATGGTGCGCATGGCGCGAATGCTCGGCGTCACCCGCCAGTTCGAGTGCCAGGACGGTCGCTGGTTCATGTACCACGCCGGCAACAAGAACGCCCCCGACTTCGCCGCCGCGGCCGGCGCCGCTGAGTGGCTTCGTCCCGGGTCCGAAGCGACGCTCGACGAAATCCGCGAAAAGACCGAGGCGCTCTTCAAGACCAAACCGGCGCAAGACTGGGAAGCCTTCTGCGAACAGGTTGGGACCGAGGGCTCGGTCTGCCGCACCAGTGCCGAGTGGCTCGGGAACGACCACGCACTCGGCTCCAGGATCGTCATCGACTCGATCGACCCGGTCCTCGGCGAGGTCCGCGGCCCCGGTAGTAACGTCCGCATGTCAGAGACCCCCGGCGCCATCCGTGGTCCGCGGCCAACGCTGGATCAGCACCGTGCGGAGATCCTCGCCGAAGCCGAGCGGCCCCTGGCTGCCAACCCAAGCATCGCCACTGAAACGATGCGATCCGCCCTTGGGGGTATCAAGGTCATCGACCTCTGCATCGTCCTTGCCGGGCCTACGTGTGGACGCACGCTCGCGGAGTTCGGCGCCGATGTTGTCCGCATCGATAGCCCTCACCGCGATGGCGTGGCCTTCCACACCGATATCAACCGCGGCAAGCGCAGCATCTTGCTCGACCTCAAGACTCCCGAGGGCCTCGATGTCTTCTGGAAACTGGTCGACCAGGCCGACGTTGTCGTCCAGAATTTCCGGCGCGGCGTAGCCAACAAGCTTGGTATCGGCTACGAAGCTGTGCGCGCTCGCAAGCCGGATATCGTCTATGCCTCGCTCAACACCTACGGCCAGGTAGGCCCGTGGGCGGACCGGCCCGGACACGAACAGATAGCCCAGGCCGCTTCCGGCATGCAGGAACGCTACGGCGGCGACGGACGCCCGGCCCTCGCGCCCTTCGCCGTGAACGACTACGGCACGGGATTCATGGGCGCCTATGGCGTCGCGCTGGCATTGCTTCACCGCCAGAAGACCGG
>JANPDX010000726.1:0-3279 GCA_031431695.1 Dehalococcoidia bacterium | reverse complement strand
CCCCTGGCCGCCAATGTGGGATTGCGGGAAGCACAGCGTCCGTTGCGGGGCGGAGGCAAGGGCCGCGAGGTAATCGCCGCGGATCTCGACCCGGCGGGCATCCGCGGGCGGCAGACCGGCGTGTTCGCGAGCGTCATCGGGGAGGAGCGGGTCTTCGCGAGCGGCGGCCGGGACGACGCCTTCGACCATGCCCGCAAGAAAGACTCGATCGAAGTTCATGCCACGGGCGTCCTTGAAAGAACCGAGGAAGACGCCTTCGCCGAATCGTCCGAGACGGCCGCTGAGTGGCGTGAGGGCTTCTTCGACCGCGCGGCTGAAGAGCTGGATAGCCTCCGCCGGCGATTTGCCAGCGAGCGGCGAACGCTCGGCCCCGGTGAGCGGGTCCGTGATGGGCGGCGAGACGGCAATGGCGGCGAGTACCTTGCGCACGGCCTGGTACGCCTCGAACTCGGCGGGCTGTTCCCACCCGCCGGCGGCCGTTTCGGAGCCGAGGTATCTGTCCAGCAAGCCGAGCGCCCATTCGCCCATGGCGGCCATGGTGGGGCCGGAAGGTGGCCGCAGGTTGTCTTCGAGGTCGGCGACAAACTCACCGAGACGCTTCGCGGCATCGGCCTCCCACGTTCGGGTGTAGGGCTGCAGGGTCCATGCTTCGAGGCGGCGCCGCCATTGGCCCACGCCCTTCACGATGCCGGCGTCCCGCGAGACTTCGTCCCAACGGGGGCCTTGCACCCAGCGGCCAGGATGCGGGCCGCTAGGGGACTCAATGATGGGGCCAGAGGTGAGCCACTCCATGACGGCATCGCGGCGGAAGCCGGAAGCGGGCAGTGCGAGCAAGCCAAGCAGCACGCGGGCGCCCATGGAACTCGAAAGAGCGCGAATTGGCGGGCCGTTGATGGGCACTTCCGCCGCCCGGAACTGTTCCTGAAGCAGCGGTCCATACATTTCGACCGACGGGTACAGGACGGCGATGCGATGGAGCGGCGTTCCGCCCGCGACCGCTTCGAGAGCCAGGCGAATGACGCTTCGGACCTCTTCCTCGGCATCGATGGCGCGCAGGATGCGGGTAGCGTGAATAGGCTCACCAATCAGCGTCTCGTCCGGGATGACCATTCCGAACCGATCCGCGAGGGCGGTGAGTCCCTGGTCCGCGAGCGGATCGCGGGCTACCCCCGCGATCACGTCAATGAGGTCGCGATTCCGTAGTTGGTGGACAAGGGCGTCTTCGCCCGGGCTCAGGGAACGGGGAAGAAAGAGGATGGTATGGCCGATGTCCTTGAGCGCCTCGGAGCCGGTGGTTAGGGAAGTCGCCGCCGCGTACGCGACATCCTCGCTGTCGTAGGTATCGGCGGAGAATTTTCGAAACTGGCGATACAGGGCGACGAGCTCGGTGTGTCGATTCGATTTGCCGGCGAGGTTCTCAAGCCCGCCTTCCGGCGCACGGCGAAGGTCGCGAAAGGTGGCGTCGAGGGCGGCGATGGTGGCCGGGTGATCTACTGTCGGCTTGAAGATACCGTTGTGCCCAACGAGCGCCGCGCGAATGGCTTCGGCACGGGCCCAACGCGTCAGCGGGACGCGGCCTTCGGCGAGCGAAGGCGCCCCCAGGAGTTCTGCCACGCGCGCCATTACAAGGAAGCGCACGTTCACGATTCCTCCGGTTGCGCCCAGTGTCCGCCGCAACGAGAGACCGGCGCTGTTCGAGGGCACAATGACGGTCACGGGCGCGAGCGGATCATTGCCTTTCGCGACGGAGATTGTGTAGCGCAGCATCTCGGTCGCGGGTTTGCCGAATACGACAGGTAGTAACGAGAGCATCCCGCCTCCGAATCGCGCCATGGTAGGCCCGGCGCAACCTGAATGGTGCGCTTCGACATTGCAGCACACTTCCGCGACAGCACCTGTCGCAATTTCGCGCCAATGTGGCCTTGCGCGGGCAGAATTGATCGCCGTGCGCTTTCGCACTAATGTTCGATTTTAAGAGTTGGAGGTCGCCGGTCATGCCAATGCGCTTTGTCCACGCCGCGGACTTGCACCTCGACAGCCCGTTCGTCGGGATTGGTGGCTCGGTACCCGAGTTTGTGGCGAAGACGCTGCGCGATGCCACCTTCGCCACATACGACAAGATAATCGACCTGTGCATCGACGAAGGGGTGGATGCGCTGCTCGTCGCGGGCGACATCTACGACGGAGCGGACCGCAGCCTGCGGGCGCAACAGAAGTTCGTCGCCGGACTGGACCGGCTGCACGAGGCCGGCATACGTTCGTTCGTTTGTCACGGGAACCACGACCACCTGGCGGGCTGGGAGGCGAAACTCGCCATGCCCGCGAGTTGCCACCGGTTCGGAAAGCAAATCGAGGCGGTGCCGTTCGACCCTGCCAACCCGGCGCGGGGCATGGTGTACGGCATGAGCTTCCCTCAGCAGAAGGTGCTGGATAACGTCGCACGGCAGTTCCGGCGCAATCAGGCCGAGGGCATCGCCATCGGGCTGTTGCACTGCAATGTGGGCGGTAACCCCGGCCACGAACCGTATGCGCCCTGCACTGTCAATGACCTTGTCGAGGCCGGCATGGACTACTGGGCGCTCGGCCATGTGCATACGGCGCAGGTCTTGCGCGCCCAATCGCCCGCGATCGTGTATCCGGGGAATCCGCAGGGCCGGCACCCGAACGAGACGGGCCCTCGCGGCGTCTACCTGGTGTCCATCGACGACGGAGGCGTCGTAACGATTGAATCGCGGCCGATGGATTTCGTGCGATGGGCGACGATAACGGTTTCGATTGCCGCCCTCGACACGGAACAGGACTTGCTGAACCGCATCGCGGCCGAGGTCGCGAAAGCACAGGATGACGCGGGCGGGCGCGAGCTTGTGTACCGGCTGAGCCTGACCGGACAGGGGCCGTTGCACGCCTTCCTGCAGCGACCGAAAGTCGTTGACGAAATCCGGGCGGGGCGGAACGAGTCGCAGGGAACGCCGTTCGCGTGGTGCGGGCGAATCGAGGACAAGACACGCCCGCTGTTCGACCGCCAGCGAGCACTCCAGGCGGGGGACTTCCTGAGCGAGGTGCTGACCATCGTTGACGCCGCGCGCGACGACCCGGAACTGCGCACCGAACTCACCGCGGACCTGCAGGACTTCTATGGACACGATCGCGCGAGGAAGTACCTGAAGGACCAGTTCCCGGAGGGCGGCGCGCTGGACGAGATAATCGCCGACGCCGAAAACCGCGTTGCCGAGTACCTCGCCGGATGAAGATCGAGAGCCTCCATATCGAAGGGTTTGG